>CAYTOQ010000014.1:0-32103 GCA_964439445.1 uncultured Clostridium sp.
TTTTTTCTATAACTATAAAATTTTCATTAATCATCCTTCAGCTTCAACCGGAACGAACCGCCAGAGCTTGTATCTGTCATAGATTCCTGCTGTGATTCAAAAGTACTTTCCTCTGTCACCGCAGTCTCCTCCATCTTTGCTAAATCAAAAGGGTCTTCCCTCATAACTGGTTCTTTGGGAGCTTCTGGCATCGAATTCTGATATACATTATCACTATACGAATTACTATCATATGTATTTTCACTGTATGTGTCATAATTATTGTCATATGCAGTGTATGTTGCTGTACTCTTTTTTGCCTTCGCAAAATCTGAGAAAACAACAAAAAGCAATACCGCTGCAATTCCTAAAGGAATATATGCTCTTCCGTAAAATCTACAATCAATGTAATAAGATAACATATATTCATCACACTCTGCATCCGTAGATACCTGTAATACCTGCTTCATATAATCATATGCATATCTTTGATCTTGTGAATCGAATGCTTTTACTTTTCCTTTCATTGGAAAAGTTGTGCTTACCTGCTGTATCGTACCTTCTAGATACTTCCATGTCTCTTCTACCATTTGATCCATCTCACTACAACGTGTTCCATCCACCCGGACAGCCATATATTTCTCGCCCACTGGTATAAAATACATTCGAGATATGGTAAGTCCGCCGCTTCGACCTGCTCTGCTTAGAGTTTCCTCTTCAAAATAATCCAGTACATAGATTATTTCTCCTTGTACTAAAGTACCTTCTGTTACCTGTGCGTCTGTCATTGTATTGTAATCGATTCCTGTTTGAAAATCTTGAACTATTACGCCCAAACCTTTCACCAAAAAGAATAATCCAATCACTAGACACACAATTGTCCCTATAATGCTCTTTGAATTTTTCATATGTATTATCCTCCCTCTTCTCTTAATTATGATACACCTGTTTTGATATTTAACAAGTGAATCTTTCTTCACAATAATATAATTTTCATTCCCTTTTTTTCTTCTCTCCCACATCTTGTGTATACAATTTTACTACACCTCCAAATGCTGATTTTTATTGACTTTTTTGTTTTTAAACATTTAAAAAATTTTAATTTTTGTACTCAAAAAAGTACAAATTTTACTCGAAATTTGCGTTGACGTGTATACAATATAAAATTATAATAAAACTATGAGAATTCCACCGCTCGAATTATAGGTGGATTTCATAAAATTTATTTTACAAGGAGGAAATTTTATAATGAGATCAGAATGGAATGGTTTCAAGGGTGGTAACTGGGAGAAGTTCGTAGACGTTCGTAACTTTATTCAGAAGAACTACACACCATATGAAGGTGATGATTCTTTCTTAGCAGGACCAACTCAGAACACAACAGATTTATGGGCACAGGTTATGGAATTAACTAAGAAGGAGAGAGAAGCAGGCGGTGTTCTTGATATGGATACTAAGATTGTTTCTTCTTTGACATCACATGGTCCAGGATACCTTGATAAGGACAAAGAGACTATCGTTGGTTTCCAGACAGACAAGCCTTTCAAGAGAGGTATGAACGTATATGGTGGTCTTCGTATGGCTATGAAGGCTTGTGAAGATAATGGATATACAGTAGACGCTGAGGTTGTTGATTTCTTTGCTAAGCACAGAAAGACACACAATGAGGGTGTATTTGATGTTTATGATGAGGAGATTAGAGTATGTCGTTCTAACCACATCATTACAGGTCTTCCAGATGCTTACGGACGTGGACGTATCATCGGTGACTACAGAAGAGTTGCTCTTTATGGTACAGACTTCTTAATCAAGGATAAGTTACAGCAAAAGGAATCATTTGGTCGTGTTTACACAGATGACGTAATTCGCGGTAAGGAAGAGATTTCTGAGCAGATTAAGGCTCTTAAAGAATTAACAAAGATGGCTGAGGCTTATGGTTTCGATATTTCTAAGCCAGCTTCAGACGTTAAGGAAGCTATTCAGTGGACATACTTCGCTTACCTTGGCGCAGTTAAGGAGCAAAACGGTGCTGCTATGTCACTTGGTCGTACAGCTACTTTCTTAGACGTATATGCTCAGAGAGACTTAGCTGCTGGCAAGTACACAGAGGAGCAGGTTCAGGAGTTCATCGACCACTTCGTTATGAAGTTAAGATGCGTTAAGTTCGCTCGTACACCAGAGTACAACCAGATTTTCGCTGGTGACCCAGTATGGATTACAGAGTCATTAGGTGGTATGGGTACAGACGGACGTACATTAGTTTCTAAGATGACATTCCGTTTCCTTAATACATTGAACAACTTAGGTACAGCACCAGAACCAAACATGACAGTATTGTGGTCAACAAGACTTCCAGAAGGTTTCAAGAAGTTCTGTGCTAAGATGTCAATCAAGTCTTCTTCTATTCAGTATGAGAACGACGACTTAATGAGAAATGACCATGGTGATGATTACGGTATCGCATGTTGTGTATCTTCAATGGTTATCGGTAAGGAAATGCAGTTCTTCGGAGCACGTGCTAACCTTGCTAAGTGTTTACTTTACGCTATCAACGGTGGTGTTGATGAGGTTTCTGGCGTACAGGTAGGTCCTAAGTACCGTCCAGTTGAGGGTGAGTACCTTGACTTCGATGATGTTTGGGCTAAGTACGTTGATATGATGGAGTGGTTAGCAAGAGTTTATGTAAGCTCATTGAACATCATCCACTACATGCATGACAAGTATGCTTATGAGAGAATTCAGATGGCATTACATGATAGAGATGTTAAGAGATACTTCGCAACAGGTGTTGCTGGTCTTTCTGTAGTAGCTGACTCATTATCAGCTATCAAGTACGCTAAGGTTAAGGCAATCCGTAACGATGCTGGTATCGTAACAAGCTACGAAGTAGAGGGTGATTTCCCTAAGTATGGTAACAACGATGACCGTGTTGATGAGTTGGCAACTAACTTAGTTACAACATTCATGAACATGATTCGTACACACCATGTATATAGAAATGGTCTTCCTACAACTTCAATCCTTACAATTACTTCTAACGTAACATATGGTAAGGCTACTGGTGATACACCATGTGGAAGAAAGAAAGGTGAACCATTCGCTCCAGGTGCTAACCCACTTCACAAGAGAGATACTCACGGTGCTGTAGCTTCATTGGCTTCCGTTGCTAAGATTCCATTTAAGGATGCTCAGGATGGTATTTCTAATACATTTACTATTATCCCAGGTGCTCTTGGTAAGGAAGATCAGGTATTCGCTGGAGATATCGAAATCGATTTAAACAAGTAAGATTTCATTTATGAAGAAACGAGATGTTTGGTGACTGATATCAGTCACCAGCATCCTTAACAAATGACAATGTTAGATTGAACAGCTTGGAGGTTATTATGGCAGACAAGAATCAGATAGATGACATTGTTGCAATGTTAGATCAGATGATGGGTGACGGACAGGGACATGTGAATGTCTCTATAGACGACACCGTAGCAGTTGGTGATAAAACCACTGCAACCATGGGCTGTACCGACTGTGCCAAAGGGGATTTGGCTTGTAGCGTTCCCACTTTGATGGAAGGTATGGACGAAGAATTAAAGAATAATTAAGGAGGATTTATAAAATGGAAAACAATACACAGCAGATCGATAACTTAGTAAATATGTTAGATGGTTATGTAGCTGATGGTGGTTACCACCTTAATGTTAACGTATTAAACCGTGATACATTATTAGATGCTCAGGCTCATCCAGAGAATTATCCACAGTTAACAATCCGTGTTTCTGGATACGCAGTTAACTTCGTTAAGTTAACTCCAGAGCAGCAGGCTGACGTTATCTCAAGAACATTCCACCAGGCAATGTAGTTACTGTTTAGCTATGCACACATTATCCGAGATGGACTGTGTAAGCTTGCTTACTAACAGGACATCTTGGCATAATGTGTATATAGCGCTCAGCTCTAGCGACATGAAGCGTCAGCGGAATGGAGCTAGGCAGAGCATAACAAACTTTGAGAGAGGCAAGAGTTTACTCTTGTCTCTCTTTTTAACAAAGATATATCATTTATAGAATGTATTATTTCACAGATACGCTCCATAATACCTTGTATAAATGGTATATGAAATGAATTGCGAAACTATCCAATAACTCTCATAGAACAACATTATAGTTTCGCAACTATCTATAAATGATATATCATCAGAAAGGAACCAAATTATGATTGGACACATTCATTCAATAGAAACCTGTGGAACTGTAGATGGACCTGGAATGCGCTTTGTCGTATTTTTTAAGGGCTGCCCTATGCGATGTGCTTACTGCCATAACCCAGATACATGGGATATGCGTGGTGGCGAGGAGCATACCGTAGAGGACTTATTAGCTCAATACGAATCGCTACATCACTTTTACAAAAATGGTGGAATTACTGCTACCGGCGGCGAACCTTTGATGCAGATTGATTTTTTAACCGAGCTTTTTGAGAAAGCAAAAGAAAAAGGAATTCACACCTGTTTGGACACCTCGGGTGTTATGTTCCACAAAGATAATCCTGAATTACTTGCCAAATTTGACCGTTTAATGAAATCCACCGACTTGGTAATGCTTGATATCAAACACATCAATCCAGGAGAGCACGAAAAGCTCTGCAAACAACCAAATGCGAATATTTTAGACTTTGCGAAATATATTGATGAACAGGGTGTCCAGATTTGGATTCGCCACGTCATTGTAAAAGATATTACTTTAATTGACCACTATTTGGATGAATTAGGTTACTTTATTGGTGGGCTTAAAAATCTAAAGGCTCTAGATGTATTACCTTATCACAACATGGGTGAAGTAAAATATGAAAATCTCGGTATGGAATATCCATTAAAGGGAATGGAACCACTCGGAAAAGAAGATGCCATTCACGCGAGAGAAATCATTTTAAATGGTGCCAGACGTCGCAGAAAAGAGGATGCTGACAAAGCATAAACCCCTTATAAACTAACAAAGATTAGACGCCACTAACCCCAAAAATCCTTGCTATCTAGGTCAAGTTGATTTAAAATATACCTATGTAGGTTTTATACCAATAATTCATAATACTATATCATCAAAGGAGGATTTTACCATGGCATTTGTTATTAGTGATAGTTGTGTATCTTGTGGTGCTTGTGCTGGTTCTTGTCCAGTTGGAGCAATTGCTGAAGGTGACGGCAAGTTCGAAATCGATGCTGCTTCTTGCATTTCATGTGGTTCATGTGCTGGAACATGTCCTACAGGAGCAATCTCAGAAGAGTAAGATCACACAGATAACTACGTAGATAGAATATAATCTACCAAAAAACTTCGGAAATTCTAGTACAGAACTTCCGAAGTTTTTATTTTAAAGATAATCACTTTTCACTTCTTTTTAATAACAGAGTTCTTACAACTCCCGATTATTCTCCATTATAATTTCTTTGCACAAATTCATGAATCTCTTGGTTATCTTCTAACATTCTACATCCAATAATATACTGACCATCATTGTCTGTAATTCGGATTATCACACCTTCCAAAGTTGTATCCTCTAACAGGCTAAAACCATGTGGTTTTAAATATACAGTCTTTCCCTTTGAATGTAACAACTCATCTTCAGTAGCAGAAAATGCAAATCCATTGGCACTAATATTAACCATTCTTCCAGTAAACTCACTATGCACGGAAGGTAAGCTCAAATCACAAGAATATGTAACTGGCATTCTAGGATACTTTCTTCGATTTACTACCTTAGGATTACCATTAATCAGAATTCGGTTGGTTCCTTCTTTCGTTGGTTCAATACTGATATCCGTCCATTTATACAAACCATTGTCTACAACTATCTCTAAATCATATCTCTGTCCCTTCGATGCATTAAGCTCCGTAAAACCATTCTTCAATTTGTCTGCCACTATACCATCCGATAATACAGTTACAACCTTTGATTTATATTCCACTGGATTCATTACACCGGATTCCGTAACCGTCAAGAACATATCTGGTCGGATATCCTCCAGACTCATAAATCCGCCATCACTTAGTTCCTCAATAAGGTTACCCACAATGCGCTCAATGTTAATAACGTTCGTAGAAGTTTCTTCATATTTGCTACGCATAACCTTGGTGGTTTCATCTGCACTCGAAATGCTATTGGTCATCAACTCCATAACATCACTAATCTCACGCATATTATCCACAAGATTCTTATTTGAGTCCTCCACTTCACGCATAGCCGTATCAATTACCTGAATATTGTTACCAATCTGAACAGAGTCCTGTGTAATACTATTTACACTTCTGTTTACTTCTGTAATCTTTGTTAAAGTAATGGAAATTAACTCTAACGTTTTAGTTATGGCATCGGTCATTCGGTCTGATGTCTGCTCTAAATGAGCCAACGCATTCATAATACTGGTAGAAGAAGTCTGCGTCTCATTACTGAGATTGCGAATCTCATCCGCAACTACCGCAAATCCCTTTCCTGCTTCTCCTGCTCTCGCCGCCTCAATGGAAGCATTTAACGCTAAAAGATTGGTCTGGCTTGTAATCTGCTCGATGGTTCCAGTCTCCTCCTTCACCATTTCAAACTGACTCTTAAATTCCTTTAATATATGTTCTACATCGGAAGATAATTGCGCCATCTCATTGGTGGACTGCACTGCCGAAGCAAGCTCTGTGGAACTCATCTGGGCGTGGGATACGGACTGTTCTGTCAGAGAAACCATTTCCTGAATTAACCCTGCCACATTTTCCACCTGCATATTAATCTTCTCTGTCATCTCTAACGAAGAATCGGTTCTCGCCTGCAATACATTGTTATTACCAGACAAATCATCCATGCTGTGCACAACGTCGTTGGCACCTTCCTTATTTTCGTCTGCCAGCTCACGCACTACCACCACTCCATCTACAATGGAATTGCTGGCGCTCTTTACCTGTCCAATGGTCATTACTACACGAGCAAGATTTGACTTTACTGACTCCAGCATTGCACCATCGGATGCATTTAAATGATTCAACGCAAGAACATAGCTTAAGAAGCACAAAAAGGTACACGCAAACTGGATTTCAAAGTCCGTCACATCAGAATGTTCAATGGTACCTGAAACTACCTTACTCACAAAACCTATCGCAATAACCAGCATACTTGCTACGCCATAACGTATGATTAAGCTACGGCTCTTATATAAAATCAACAAACTGGCAATTGGAAAGATGTAAGAGAATGCTGCTGGCGTATTGGCTGTTATCATAACAAAACAATAAAAAATCAGATAACCTATCGCCATAACCTCACGGTATAAGCTCGTAGACCAACCACGAATTTTCAATAAAATTACACCTGCAATTACTGGCAACCAGCAAACCGAACAAAATGCGATATAATAAGGCACGGTTCGGGAACCATTTTTCACCTCGATAAAGTAGGCTAATGTCAACACCGCCCCAATAATCATCCATGTTATTAATGTTTTCTGATTGGCACTTTTCTTAAATTGTTCTTCATTGTACTCCATCCTAATCCACCTTTCTCTGTGTAGTATTATCTTATATAGAAGCCTTCCAATACGATGTATCAGATTACCTTACATAACTAATGAATACATTTCCACTGTCATGTACCTTCTCTTCAAACTCTTTTCTCTCTTCCACAATATCATCATCCTCTAACGGATTAATATATCGCACTCTTTGTCCATTATAACTAGTTACAAGTACATAGGTACCATCTGCAAATCTTGTGATAACAGGAGCATCCTTACACAAATAATACAATCCATTCTCAAAGTCGCAACCGGTGATATCGGTTCCTTGTCGGCCAACATACTTTAATAAAATATCCTCTATCGGTTTATCTGCTGCAATATCCTCCTGCATAGCTGCATACTCCGGATTTTTGCCCTCGTAAATTCCCATCATATAGATACAAGCTGCCAAAGTATCCTTAATATCCGTTACATTGTAAATTTTGATCTTATCTGCAACTGTATGATAATCCTTTACCGCAATTTTACGCCATACAATTACACCGTGCTCATCTAACACTACGCCTGCATTTTCATAAGCCACTCGCACGGCTTCATTTAAGCTCAGATAATCCGTCATATATTTTCCTTGTCCATATGCATAAAACTTTGTATTGATATGGTCAAATGCAATCTTCACCGTTGTGTCTTCTTCATTTACTTCCTTACGTGTAATCATCAGCTTCGGTCTGGCAGTTACATAAATGTAATTTGGAAAGATTAGATACAACTGATTATATGCTCTGTCCGTCATTTTATAAGCAGTATATACCTGGTCTGTTTTCTCTTCTTGCTTGTAGGTGATAAAGTCTTGTGTAGTCGATTCAAACACACCATTAATCTTACGCACACGGTCAAGATACACGACTCCATTCTTTGCTGTTGCATCAATTACATATACACCTGTGGAACCATACGTTTTTACCACCTTATTATTTCGGTTGATAATATCCAATGTAGACATTGGACAAATTACTGTTTTATCTAGAGCAACCTCAATATCACCCTCTCGAATTCGGCCAAGCACCAAATCCTCTCCTACAAAACCGATTGCCTCTAAGCGCTCTCCAGCACTCGCTTCAATTATCATATTTTCATCCGTCTCTAAATCCAGCACCGTTACCTGCGTTGTATTCTCAGTCAACAATTCATTAGGATAACCGATTAGATGATTATCATCTGACACCGCAAGGTTTTCGTTCAACACATCCTCTATGAATATTTCTGATTTCAAAGTGTTGGTATCCACCTTCACAATACAATCGTTATCAAAATAATAGAACTCCCCTGCCTCATTCAAATAGAGCAAGGTTTCCATATCTTCCTTCAATATATTAAAAGGTTTGTCATTTTCAATGAAAAGAATCTCCTCAATCTTATCTTTCTCCGCAGTAAAACGATAAACCGAGATACCAACCTTACCCTCATGGTCTCCACGATTCATGTATCCATACACTGCAAACGTGATATTTCCGTTGTTATCCATATCCAATATCTTAATGTTATTCTCATCATAGGTAACTCGGGCATCCGTATAGTTATCCTCCTGACAGAAACCATATACATTGGTTATGGTGCCATTTGCATAATCATAATACCAAAGCTGTCTTGCTTGTATAAATGCTACCTTCTTTTGTTTGTCAGTGACCATATACTGATACTGTTCCTCATCCACAATCCCAAGCTTAAACATATTTGCTGTCGTATCAATATTGTCCATCATAAACAGTGCTTCTTGCTGTCGACTATAATCCAACAGATAAATTTTATTCTCCCCTGCAAAACGCACACGATAATCCTCTGTCACATAATAATTCTGAATCACCTTATTCTCTGTCGCAGATATCATATATTTGAGCTGTATGATTGCGTAGCTATCATCAATTTCTTTAATGCTGGCAATCGGCTTTGTCAAGCGCTCCGGTTCTAGCTCTGCAAAGGTAATGGTCTCAAAACTGGAATGAATATTAACCTCAGATAAATATTCGTTATTTCCATCTTCATTTGGTTCAATACTCTTTGCAATAACCTCTTCTGCCTTTTCTTTATCAAAAATTGCATCATTGAAATCCTCAACAAATTTAATTAAACTCTCTGCGTGAAAATCATTCTCCACTACAACACGGGTATAATATCTCGCAGCTACCTCCTCGCCAGACATAGCTTTCAACACCAACACATACTCCTGTAGCTCTTCTAAGTCTGTACGAAATACAATTCGGATTTTATCGTATCCGTCTGCATGATTTAATTCCGTCACGGAACCATTCTCAATCAAATCACCCTGATATAGACTTCGCAGCTCATATTCATAGGTACCATACTCATCACTTCCCTGATCCGCCCACAATTCAATAGTTTGACCATAGTCCATCGGTGTAATGGTATCCCTAAAAAATGTGGTATCTACCTTTCCTGTATAACCGTGCAGCGTATTAATAAAACGGTTACTATATCGCACATATACAATTGGCAAAGTTGCCTGCTCCATTTCTACCGAAACGTCCTCCACTCCACGATTGTGAAGTCCATTCACAAAAAAAATGGTACCAAAGAATATGCATATCAATATCAGTATTTTTGCAAATAATCTTCCGTCCATTTATATTCTCCTATATTATATATATTATCTGATACAGTTTTGAAACTTTCTACAAAACTTATCGTGTCTTCTTCGTCTTACATACATTTCCTGGCACACCATAACCTGTAGCATATTTTTAAGCTGTGCCTTTTCCTTGTCGCTTCCCTGGAAGGAAAGCTTTTTATAAATCTCACTGGCAATCCGATAAATGGTAACCGCATCCGGATACTCTACATACATCGGACTTCCCTCATACTCATACCGGTCTAAATATTCCTCCAAGATAGACGCCATTAAACGAACCTCTCTTGGATACAAACGTTTTAAATATTCATAATCCTTTAAACAAATCTCCTCTTCCTCCAAAAAATCTATCTCCTTCGGAAAAAGAGAATTCAAATCATAGTGTAATCCTGGCATTTCCATATATTATTTCCTCTCAGACATATTCCATACTTCTATGATATGCCTAAAGGGTTTTTATTGTGACTGTTGTCATGCCAACGTTATTTCGTTAGGCTTAACAAAATGACAGCAGCTATCATGCACAGCATGGCGAAAAAGGAATAACCTATTTCCAACGAAAGACATTCTTTCGTGGAAATGGTTATTTCTCAAAAAAGCCATACGTCCGCTTAGCCACTAAAATTTATTCATCACCAAAAGAAATTCCCAAAGCACGTGCATTCTGTACAATGCTGTCCTCCGGTGAAACATATTTCAACTTTCCTGCGGAATCAGAAAGTGCGATGTCTGTCACATCATTATCCTTTAATACAACAAGACGGCCATACTTCTCGTCCTTAATCAACTGCGCCGCATATGCACCAAATCTAGAAGAAAGTACACGGTCAAATGCATTTGGACTTCCACCTCTTTGGGTATGTCCTGGAACTGCAATTCTTACCTCGCAGCCACAGGTATCCTTAATCTGGTCTGCAATCTCATACGCTACAGATGGATATGGGCGGTTTGCAATCTTCTCTTTTCTCTTCTTCTTAGGAAGAGCTGCGTCTTCCTTAGAAATTGCACCCTCTGCAACTGCAATGATTGAGAAGCCTTTTCCAGCCTTACTTCTCTTATCAAGCGCCTTACATACACTCTTAATATCGTAAGGAATCTCTGGCAACAAGATAATATCCGCACCACCTGCAATACCAGCATGCAATGTAATATGTCCAACCTTATGACCCATAATCTCTACTAAAAATACTCGGTTATGAGATGCTGCTGTTGTGTGGATACAATCAATTGCATTGGTAGCAATATCCACTGCTGACTGGAAACCAAACGTCATATCAGTGCCCCACAAATCGTTGTCAATTGTCTTTGGAAGACCAATTACATTTAAACCCTCGCCGCTTAACAAATTAGCAGTTTTCTGAGAACCATTTCCTCCCAAAACCACAAGGCAATCCAGCTTTAATTTCTTATAGGTTTCCTTCATCGCTTTTACTTTATCAATTCCATCCTCTGTTGGTTCATTCATCAATTTAAATGGTGTACGGGAACTACCTAAAATGGTACCACCCTTGGTTAAAATTCCCGAAAAATCTTCTGCTTTTAAGATCTTGTAGTTATTACGAATCAATCCCTTGTAACCCTCTAAAAATCCATAAATCTCTACATCCTTATACATGTTGCAAAGTCCCTTTACAACCCCTCGCATGGTAGCATTTAGTGCCTGGCAATCGCCTCCACTCGTTAACATTCCGATTCTCTTCATAAGCCTACCTACCTTTCTTCTCCTATAGTTTATATGAACTTTATAATTACAAAACTCTTATTAACATACATTCAGATGCATGATATGATTCGAGTTTTGCAATCACTTAAAGGTCAACTCTTCCCTCTAGTGCGCGAAGGAGAGTAACCTCATCAATACACTCCAAATCGCCTCCCACCGGTATACCGGAAGCAATTCTTGTCACCTTTATTCCCGTCGGCTTTACCAACTTACTAATATACATTGCTGTTATCTCACCCTCCACCCCGGAGTTAGTGGCTATAATCAGCTCGTCCACCTCATCACGAAGACGGATAATCAATTCCTTCAGTCTAATATCATCCTGACTAATTCCAAGCTTTGGTGAGATTGCACCGTGTAATACGTGATACACACCATTGTACTTTCCTGTTCTTTCATAAGCTGCCAAATCTCTAGGTGTCTCCACCACCATTATGGTCTTCTTATCACGGTTCTGCGATGCGCAAATCGGACAAACCTCTTTGTCGGTTAAGGTAAAACACTCTTTGCAATATCTTACATTTTCTTTGGCGGTAATTATGGAATCCGATAAAGCCTTCACCTGATCATGAGGCATATTGATAATGTGGTATGCCAATCTTTGCGCCGACTTTGTTCCAATTCCCGGTAATCGTCCCAATTCTTCCACCAATCGATTTACCTGTTCGCTGTACAAATCCATTAGAATGGAAATCCTCCCATTCCACCCATACCGCCTGTGATTTTGGACATCTGGGTATTCTGGTCTTCCTCCTGCATACGAAGTGCTTCGTTAGCAGCAGCCATAATCAAATCCTCTAACATTTCGATATCATCCGGATCCACAACCTCTGGGTCTAAATGAACCTCCTGAATCTCCTTCTTACCAGAAACAACGACCTTTACAACTCCGCCACCTGCAGTTGCCTCATATGTCTTCTCCTCTAGTGCCTTTGCCTGCTCCTCCATCTGCTTTTGCATTCTCTGAGCCTGCTTCATTAGATTATTCATATTTCCAGGCATTCCTCCCGGAAATCCACCTCCACGTTTTGCCATTTTCTACATGTCCTCCTAATTCATTTATTAATTTTCTTGTCTGTAATTGTATTTAAAAAATTTTAAATCAATACTACCTAAATCGGTCTCTTCTAAGGAGCCCTTCAACTGACAATTAATCTCTACGATTTTTCCCGTAAGATCTCCTATCACTTCCTTCAGCATATTGCGATGCTCCTCCTTCTGAAATTGATTGTATGCCATCGTTCCTCTTTGGTCATTCAAAAAAGATAACATCAGAGACTTTTTATCATGTCCAACATTGATACTCGCGCAATCAAGAAGACTCATCGTGCCCTTTCCAATTTTCCCACACAAGTCTGGGTCTTGCTTTATGTGCCGGATACTTTGAATAACCGTCTCCATATCCTCATACTCTGCAGGTGTCAACTCTCGCCGAAGAATCTCTTCTCTATCAATAGCTGGTTTTTGCTCTATAGTGGTTTCGCTCCCGCTGCCCTGCTTAGCAGACAAGACGGCAAGTTGGTCCTCACTAAGTGTAAATGCACCCTCTTCCATCTTTCGTTCCAGCTCCCGGACACGCTCCAATATTGACTCATTATCTGTCTCCATTTGCGGTGTCATTAATTTGATTAATGCTAATTCCAATGTGACTCGCTTCTGAGTCGAATAACGAATTTGGTTCGACAACTCTGAAAACACACGAATGTATCGCATTAGCTGATTCATATCTACATCTGTAAGCACCTGCTTCATGCTTTCCATATTCTCTGCGGAAATATCTAATTGATCATTTACTGCATCTGAGGTCATAATCAACAACAAATTACGCATATACCATGTAAAGTCATTTACAAACTGTGTCAAATCTCTTCCTTGCCACATAATCTTATCAACAACCTGTAATGCCTGCACCGTATCTTTTCTTGCAATGTAATGCATCAATTCATTGAATATCTCCACATCCACTGCACCAAGCACTTCTAACACTTTTTCATAGGTTAAAGTCTGTCCCAAATAATAGGAAATACACTGGTCCAACAAGCTTAGCGCATCACGCATAGAACCATCTGCCACCTTTGCCACATAGCGTACCGCCTTTTCCTCTGCTTCGATTTCCTCTCTCTTCAATAAATCCATCAAGCGGTCATAGATTACCTCTAAACCTATTCGCCTAAAATCATACTTCTGACAACGCGAACGAATGGTAATAGGAATCTTATGTGACTCCGTAGTAGCCAATATAAAAATTACATAAGAAGGCGGTTCCTCCAGTGTCTTTAATAACGCATTAAATGCACCGCCGGATAGCATATGTGCCTCATCAATAATATACACCTTATACCTGCCGTCTGTTGGCGAATATTGTACATTTTCTCGAATATCACGAATGGTATCTACACCATTATTCGATGCAGCATCCATCTCTATCACATCAAGGGAACTTCCTGAACTAATGGCTTTACATAGTGCACACTGATTACATGGACTTCCATCCTCCAAGGGACTCTGACAGTTTACGGCCTTTGCAAATAGCTTTGCCACTGTAGTCTTACCCGTTCCTCTTGTTCCACAAAACAGATACGCATGTCCAATACGGTCATGGGTAATCTGATTCTTCAATGTGGTAACAACATGCTCTTGTCCCTTTACCTCTTCAAACTCGTCTGGTCTCCATTTACGATATAGAGCCATATAAGACATATATTTCACATCCTAACTAGTTATAAAATCTCTTACGAAAAATCAAAAATGGTGTCTAACATACGAAGTGTCTTAAAATTACCTTTTGCAGAAATCTCTCCCGCCATAAATCCTTTTTGGAAGGATGTTCTTCCTGCAAGAATATTATCTAATATCTTCGATGTTGTGCGAAGAATCACATCCGCTTCATCCGTCGCTGCATAAAAACATTTTACGTACTCTGGGGTTGCTTCCACGTGTAGCACTTTGTCAATATCAGAAATGATAATTGCATAAGAGGCAATAAATTCTGCTTCTGGTCGATATGCATCAATAAATGAGGCTATTGTCTCATCTATATCGGAATCATATACCTCGTCTATAGAAATATCCTGTATGTCCTCTTTATATTCATCTATCAGCTCTTCTCTTTCCTCTTCCCCACTACCCGTCAGCATCTGCTTGAACATTGCTGATAATTCTTCAATATCTTCCTTTTGCTGTTTAACATAGGTCTCATCGCTAACAAACTTAGAAAGTTGCTCACTCTCCTGTGGAGTCAAATCAATAGTCCTTGTTTTTAAGAGATTCGTCTTTACTGCTAAATTACTAGTTGGCAGACTTTCTGTTTTTTGATTGATGGAACGATACAATGTTTCTGTCTTCTTTTCAATAATATTGCTATAACTTTCGTTATGTTCAAACTCGTCCAAATTCTCTACATACGCAACTAAACCTGTAATTGGTATTCCGCCTAAGGTCTCCCATGCTTTTACTAATGACAATTCCGCATCTCGTTCTCCGTAGGTGGTAGCCATAACGACTGGTAACATATACTTGCCACGCAACTGTTCCTTATCTGCATATAACCAACACATATCTAAAAACTGTTGCATATATCCGCCGATACCAAACCATTCCACAGTGGATGCAAGAATGACACCATCCGCATCCTTCAAGGTCGCAGGCAATGTAGCAATCGCATTCTTGTCCTCAAAAATGTTATAACGAGCCACTTCCACACGAAGCTCCTTTAACACCTCTGTCATTTTATTCAACACATAAATTGTTGGGTCTTCCATGACCCCTCTTCCGCCGTAATAAATATTGATCTTCGTAAGACTCACCTCTTTTCGCATACATACAATAAATTATAGCTGAAAATACGTTATTTTACAACAATATTCGGAGAAAATGGGGCTTTCCTACTTTCAATTTTTCTGTTATGATATATTCGTTTTTTGTAAGAATTGGTATCCATTAGTAAATCAATATAATTTAGTTGTTTTTCGT
Source organism: uncultured Clostridium sp. (assembly GCA_964439445.1). Taxonomy (GTDB): domain Bacteria; phylum Bacillota; class Clostridia; order Lachnospirales; family Lachnospiraceae; genus CAG-590. The sequence continues at coordinate 15,814 of CAYTOQ010000014.1, forward strand.
CTAGTATAAAGGAATTTTTATTGTTAGGAGGGGATTTTTTGAAAAAGCAACAATTAATTTTATTATGGTGCTGTATATCTTGTTTTATAATTATGACACCAAAAATTGTATTAGCAGATACGGTACAAGCCGAAAGTGCTTCGACTAAGAAAAACGAAACCGTTGAAATCACAATCAGCGCAGCGGGAGATTGTACTCTGGGAGTGGACTCTCGTCTTAACAACCGCTTTAATGACACATATAACAAAAAGGGAGCCGGATATTTTTTCAAAAAGGTCAAGTCTATTTTCTCAAAGGACGACCTTACCATTGTCAACTTTGAGGGTACACTGACTAATTCAACCTCCCGTGCCAATAAGACGTTTACCTTTAAGGGACCTGCTAAATATACTTCCATTCTGAAAAAAGGATCCGTGGAAGTAGTTAATCTTGCCAACAATCACACAATGGACTTTGGAAGCAAGGGCTTTAGCGACACAAAAAGCGCATTGAAAAAAGACAAAATCAGCTACTGTGGCGGTAGCACAATTGCATATAAAAAGGTAAAGGGTATTAAAATTGCATTTATTGGTTTTAACCTGGTAAACAATTATGTTACCGAACAACAAATAAAGGATACCATCAAAAAGGCAAAGAAGAAAAAGGCTACAATTATTATCACCAGTTTTCATTGGGGTATCGAAAAGGAATATTATCCGAATGGAAAGCAGAAAAGCTATGGGCACTGTGCAATTAGTGCTGGTGCAGACTTAGTGCTCGGTCATCACCCACACAGATTGCAGGGAATTGAAAAATACAAAGGACGCTATATTGTATATAGTCTTGGCAATTTCTCCTTTGGCGGACACACAAAACCAGACGATATGGACACTATGATTTTTCAGCAAACCTTCTATGTCAAGAACGGAAAACTGCAAAAGAAAAATGATGTAACCGTTATTCCTTGCTCCATCTCCTCTGTAACCAGCACTAATAATTTTCAACCTCGTGTCTTAACTGGAGATAGCAAAAAACGTGTAATGAATAAGATTAACAAATTGAGTAAGGGAATGAATGCTTCTTTCAACAGTAAGGGAAAAGCGAAATAATTTGATAAATAAAATCATTATCAATAAAAAATCTCCACGGATAGAAAACGGTAATTTACCGAATTCTACCTGTGGAGATTTTTATTGTTATCCTATACAAATCCATGCCACTACAAATCGCACTATACCCGCTAAGGCAATCACATCCCCCTCATTTAATAGATATTCCGTTCCGCCAATCAGTTGTTCCTCATTCAGAAATGTTCCATTTGTGGAATTCATATCTAGTAGATATAGACCATCCTCCTTCTGAATAATTTTTGCATGCATACGGCTAATTCCTTTTTCCTTCAAAATATAATTACATCCATTCCGCATTGTTCCTATCACAATATTGCTCTCATTTAACTCTATATCCGGATATTCCTTTGGCTTCATTGATTTTATACACAACGCTCTTGGCTGTTCTTCCACTACGATTTCCTCTTGATTCATTGTTAGCACCGTCGTTTCCTGTTCTTTTACATTACTCCACATATCATTCATAGAATTTTGCGGATTCATTTTCTTATAAGAATCCATCCGTGCCATCTCATTGCTTTGCTGCACACTTTCCAGATATTCCCTTCTATAATCCTCCATTATCTTATCCGGATTATCGTTGTTTTCAGAAGGTGTTCTCACCAAAATTGCAACAAATAACAAAAACAAAGTCACCACCAATACCCACACATATTGATACGTCCATACACCCGTTAGAAGAAGCACAAGAACCATAAAATTAACCAAAGATAATATTATGATTGACACGAATCCCGTATGTCTTTTTGGCAACGGAACCTCTTCCTGAATATAAGGTTCTTCCAAAAAAGGCATTCTTTTTGTTTCTCTAATATTACTCTTTATATAAATACGCATACTCTCTATCGTATTATCCACATTTGTTACTGTATTATAAAACCCCATCAAATACATATAGGTCTCTTGATTTGCTTTATCTACATATTGCATCAGCTCTGCAAGAAACATTTTTAGAGAATTTTTCTGCTCCTGCATTCTAGAATAATATGCAAACATTAATTTTCCTGTAGTCACTTCAACAAAGATATATTCACTGTTCCAAATAATACAATCGGAACACAATAAATACTCCTCTGTTTTCTCTAAAACACCCACTATACTTTTGATTATATTATCAACCTTTTCATAATCTAACTCCAGATCTCCTAACACCTGTTTTAATGATGTTCTGTATTTCAATTGATAGTATATAGACTGTCTCCCATCTAATTCTCTAATCTCATAGTTCATAAAACCATCCACTTTTGTACTCTCTAAAAGCATATCTCCATAAGAGGTTCGTTCTAACCACTCTGGGCAGTCTATGACCATATAATTATTCATTCTCTCCCGCTCGAAGCGTATCTGTTGCAAACTGCCACCTCCTTATATTTTCAACTGCATTGTCCTCGTTACGATGCAATTCTAAATCCATATCAAATTGACCAAAGGTTGTAGAAAAAAACACACTGACCTTCCCCCCCTGCTGTACTTTATTCATACCCGAATTTTCTACCGCTACATCCGAATACAAATAATTTGACATAGCCTCTATATATTTGCTCTCGCTGATAAAACACAAAAACGTACTGATGTACAGAAAAAATATTCCTAAAATAATAGGCATAAGCAACGTCATTTCAATTACAGCACTGCCCTGATTTCTCTTTCTTATCATATAACCTTCTCCTACTCATATCTATCCACCACATCTACTACATGCACCAAGACTCTTTACACTTGACAGCTTTACCCTGCGCACCGTTCTTCGTAACCCTACACAGTCTGTTCTGGAATGATACACCGCTCCAGTTTTGGCAATATATATTTTGTTTTGCTCCATATCTTTTCCACAATAAAAGCACGCCGTATATCCTCCTATGTTCTTGCTAGTAACAGATTTTACATCTAACATTAAATGTGTACAATCCCGACGCATATGATATGCTTCCCGATTCGGTGTAACAAACACATAACGATCTAATGTATCATATTCCTCCTCCGAAAACCCAACGAACGCTTTTTGTTTTATCTGATTTGATAAGTAAATAGAATAAGTTCCCAGAAGAGGAAGATAAAGCTTTGCTTGATAACTTGCTGTCACCAACATTATCTTGCTATTTTCCTTGTCTTTTTTTACTTTTATAACAACTCCATTTTTTCCACCAACAATCATGCGTTCCATATAGAAATCTTGTCCCAAATAAGTGTTAAATTGCGATGTAAGCAACATAGTATCAATTAACGATTCAATATTTATCTGATGTTGTTCAACTGTAGCCTTTTCATCGATATTCTCATTTTTACTATTAAACAGTTTCTGTTCCAAATAACAATACTGCGCCACATAATCCGTTGCTTCTGCCAATGCCTGATGTATATGCGCTTCCGCAAGCAACATCATATAAATTCCAGCCATTGCAAGCATAAAGAAAAGAAATAGTGACACCACAATACTTGCTTCCACTGTAATAGATCCCCGATTTTTCTTCATTGACTCCTTCCTCCATACTCGCTTTACGTAAGCTTCGAAAATACACTTAAGACTTCGGAAGTTCTTTTTTCATACCTTTTTAAAAACCCTTATACAAAATCTATAGCTGCTTGAAGGTTAACTTGAGATTTTACCTTATTTTTTACTGTTCATGGGATTTTATATAAGAGCTTATAAAAAAGTATGCCTTCTTTATTTTCCTGCTGTCTTGCTTGTCCTATTATTCATATACAATTTTCTCCTCAAAATAATAATCATAGATTGTATCCTCTTTTCCTTTCTGAAACAGCGGATTCATAGATATTTTTCCTTGAATTGTCATCGCACTCACACAATCTGTTATACAAAAAGACGGATTCGATTTCCTCAAATTAATTTCCATCACGTCCAATAATCTTGCATACGCCACATCTTGCTTTTTGCCACATTTTTTAGCAAGCAAAATCATTAAATAATCCTCGTAGCTCATCCCTTCTGATATTTTTTCCACATTATTAACCGCAGTTAACGTATAGAGGTCTGTATACCAATTCATTGTTGTTTTCATATAAGGTATTTTCTCTCCTGCCAGCAGCTCCTGTAATTCATAAAGACTCTCTCCATATGCCCAACATCCTAATAACAAATATTTCACAACCTCTATGAACGGCTCGGTTCCTGTTGCTGTACACAAAGTAGCTGACAACGTCAAAGCCTGACTACTTTTTTCCACATCTGTCAACAGATACGCATAATTAACAGGCATTCTCAGCCATAACATTTCCTTCACAACCGCTTCCATATTGTCATAATCATTATCTTTCCCTTTTAAAATATATTCCACCTCGCATTGCATCACAGAATTTTCCAGACCATTTACACCATTAGAAAAATGAGAAATGGAATAGCTTGCAAAGGCAGCATGCTTAGTTAAACCTCCTATCACATCCTCCGCAGATACCTCTTCTAAATATGTATTCAAGAAAGAAATGTCATTAAAAAGCGTACTTTTTTCCTCTTCCTGCTCTTCTTCATACCTTTTCGATGGAGCATTTGATAGATTCTGCTCTTGTTTTGAGAACTCTTTTCCTGGTGCTACCACTGTTAATAAACCTAACTCTAGGAAGTCTTGCAATATATCTCTGGGATCCTTTGTTTCCGATAATGTCTCCTTCACATCCTCCGAAATCTCATTTTCTTCAGCCTTCTCTGATGCACTGGGTAATTCTACTGCATTGTTTTTCGTTTCTTCCATTGCTGCTTTTGTATCTGTCTTTTTTTCTTTCATATTCTCAAGCAAACCGGTTAACCTGTTTATCAAGCCTACTGTTTCCTCATACTCAACAATCTGCTTTTCTAATGCTTTCATATTGTTTGATAAGATGGATTCTTTTTCTGCTAAAGCAATTTCTTCTACTGTAAACTGATAAATATTGCTTCCTTCTTCTCCGTTTAAAGAATTCTCCAGATAATCTACTATCTTTTCTTCTATAACTGCCTCACTTCCCGTTCCGTAAGTTGGATCTAAGAAAAGCAAATGATATCGTTCAAATAAATCCGCGTTATAATCTGCCATAACACTAGAACGCATACTATGAACACAAGGATTTATTTTCACCGTTCCAAAATGAATTCTACCTACCTCCAGTGCAGTAAGGGTAAATAAAAATAATATTCCTATCATCAGAGAAAATAATACAGTTGTATTTCCTTTATTGTTCATAGCACACCTCCTACTTGCGATATCACTTATTCATCTAACTTTTTTATTCTTCTTACATCATTGCCTAATATATTTTCTTCGCGCTCTTATTAATAGAATCCCATATATTCCCTACTAATGTGGTAATTTGTTCCTTGAAAATTAATACAATTGCAATCAGCACCACAATGATTAATATGATTTCAACAACACCCATACCTGATTCATCCTTCAGGAATGCCATCCACTCTTCTTTCAACACACTCATATGCCTCACCTCCTTTTCGTTAAGCTGTTTCATTGTTGTATAAGCTACTCAACACCTATTTCAATGGTATTTTTCGCCTACGTTTCATAGTAGTTTTTAACGTCCCTCTTCAAGGACACATTTACGAAAATCCCCAAAATGCGGGAATTATAATTATAAACATAACAATTAGAAGTAATAAAAGCATGGGACCAAGTAGCTTTGTTCCAGCCTGCTCTCCATATCGTTTTGCCATATTTTTTCTATCCTCCAGGGCAAGCAGCTCCTCTTGTTCAAATGCAGCCGTCAAGCCCCTTGCACCTCTTTTCACATTTTGCTCCAACAATGTCATAATCTTAATATAACAGGGTATCCCTATCTGTCTGCCTAATCGATAATAGGCCTGCTCTTCCGTCATCCCAAGCTCTATGGCATGTATCGTCTTCTCCAATTCCTCAAGCAGAAATCTTCTGTAATCCTCTTTCCGCTTATCTTCCTCCACAGACCTACATAATAAAGCGAAAATATTACGAACCTGCATACCCGCTCCTAACAGCAAAACCATCTCATTCACAAACCAAGGATAACTACGCAACAACTGTTCTCTACGTTCTTCTTTTTCCCTCTTTTTGTTTTCCTCTTCTCTTAATATCAACAGCACTGCTAAAACTAACCCTGCTATCCATATATGTCCTGCTGTTATTTGATTTTGATCCTGCCTAGATATCAACACATCATCCATACTTATCGGAACAAAAAAGCCTTCCTCATACATTGCTTGCTGTTCCACTTCCTCCAGCTTTTTTTTAACCGCATCAAATTTCTCTTCTATCTCAGTCTTTTGCTTTGGAAACACTTTTAACAGAAACTTTTTTTCAAAGCTCTCATCTCCATACCAAAGCGTAACCGATATCTCCGTTTCAATTCCCTGCTCCATATCCTCGTTGTCATAGCCGAGGGCAAGCAGCTCCTCCCTATCATTTTTTACTACACCCTCACTATCTATCAATGCGTAATCACTTGATACACATTCCACATCAAAAGGATATTTGTCATAATCCAACGAATAATCCAAAGAGCTCCTAATCTCTTCTAAGGAGACATTATCACCCTTCATATTTTCCTCTAAATATAAGAATGCCTGTTTAACCCTTTCCTCGAGCTCTTGTTCTGTCAATCTTCTTGCTTCTACATCTAATGTAATTTCCTCTGTATCTTCCGCTTTTTTTAGCAAAAATGGAATTTCAACTGCTTCCTCGCCATAGTCACCCTTTTCTATATATAACTCCGGCATAACTGGTGTAAACGTCATAGCAAAGCTTATGGAGTTAAATATAAAAAGTAATAAAATCAAAAAATTATGATTTCTTATAAATTCTCTATACTGTGCAAACCTTCTACTCGCTACATTTCGATATCCAATCACCAAACAAAAAGCCAATCCGATATACATCGCCACATTTATAATTCTCATACTTCTATCTCCATAATTCGCTGTGCCCACAAATCTGCAATATGTATTAAAATCAGAAAGATTGTCATCAACATCGCTCCCATAATATTGTGATACAGCACATCAAAAAACTCCCCGCTGGTTAATCGAAGATATAAAATAATGGCATAGGGCATAACCATCATAATCCTCTCTTCATATTTTTTTGCTGCAATAAGCGTATCAATCTCTTCCTCCACCGCTAACTTATCAGATATACTATTTACCGTTTTTTGAATAATCTTTACCAGATTTCCTCCGCTTCGCTTTGCCACAGTTACAACATTGGCAAAATTCGTTATATCGTCCACACCACTTCTCCTTCCAAAATCCGTCAAATGTTGTTCCAGCGGAATATTCATCTTCAAACCTTCTAATATTCCATCTAGTTCTCGAAAAATATGAGCCTGGGACGAATAAATTAGTCGTAAATCCTTCTCTGCCTCCTCAAAGGAGCGCTCAAGAGAATAACCAGCACTTAATGCGGTGGCAAGTGCTTCAATCATCTCTTTAAATTGCAATGTCAGTTCCTTTTTTTGTTGGTAAATCTTTTTCTTTTTCATAATCCTATAATCAAATGCTCCAAGTGGTATAAGTATAATCAAGGCATCAAATGAATCATAAAATAGATAACAGATCAACATTCCTTTTACCAAAACACGCAACACATATTCCACCCAATCTTGCATGATAAAATGATACTCGTTATAGTCTTTTTTTCGGTCTACTATTTGCTTTTTCCTGTCGCTTATCCTTTTCAACCGTCATCACCTCTCCAACCACTCTGTAATAACTTTCGACGTTGTTGTAAGTTTCCCACTTTCCTCAACTCCCCTAGTACTTTTCCATCCTTCTCTTCCAGCTCACAAAATTGATATATGGTATTTGTTATAATTTCACCAGCTTCTACCCCTAAAACCTCACAAACCTCTAGCACCCTTCGACTATTATCACGAAGCCTTCCAATATGCACAATAACATCTATTGCTGCTGCAAGCTGTTGTCTGATTGCCAAAATAGGCATATCGTATCCCATCAATATCATCGTTTCTAACCGCAATAGCATTTCTGCTGCAGAGTTACCATGTCCTGTACTGATACTTCCATCATGACCCGTCAGCATACTATTTGTCATATCCATTGCTGCTGCATCCCTTACCTCACCAATAATGATTCGGTCAGGTCTCATACGCAAAGCCGTTTTTATAAGCTGTGACATATTAATTGCATTTTCCCCCTCCACATTCGCGTTCCGTGTTTCTAATCGCACCAAATTGGGAATTCCGTGTAACTGTAGCTCTGCAGAATCTTCTATGGTAATCACCCTTTGGTCAGAAGGAATATAATTACTTAATACATTCAACATCGTTGTCTTGCCACTACCAGTTCCACCACTAATGAATAGGTTGTACCTAGCTTTTACCAGCAGTTCTAGAAAATCTGCCACTTCACGACTAATGGAGCCGAAAGCAATTAGTTTTTCCATTGTAAAAAACTCCTTTGGAAATTTACGAATTGTCATAACCGCTCCGTCCAAAGCTATTGGCGGCAGTACAACATTCACGCGGGAACCGTCCTCCAATCTTGCATCCACAATAGGAACTGTCTCGTTCACCATACGATTACAGCTACTCACAATCTGCTGGATTACATTTCGTAAGCGTTCTTCATTTGAAAATACTTCTTCTACCTCATAAAGTTCGCCATCCCGTTCAACAAAAATATGATTGCTACCATTTATCATAATCTCCGTAATATTCTCATCCTCTAACAAGCCAGACAACACATCCAACCGGCGCAAAGCATTGAACAATTCCTTCTTTAGCTGTAGCTTTTCTTCCAATGACAGATATTGTTCTTTTCCACGTTCTATCACCGCCGTTTCAATTCTCTCTACAATTTCCTCATCCGACATATGTTTGTTGTAATCTAATTTCTCTGTTAATAACTTCTGTAATTGATTTTTTTCCTCCTTCAGATGACTATTCATTCCATCGCGCCTCCAAACAATCTGTCCATTTTTTCTATTACTTCTTCTGTATTATCCATATTCATATACTGTAGCTTCTCCTTACAACTCACCATGCCCTGTACCGCAAGCAAGTTTTCAAAATGCTCCCGTTTCCTATCTGCATACTCATTCACCACATATGGCACTATTACAGCACTAAATGCTTCCAACACCTGAAGACTCTCTAACATTCCGATTCCCATATCGACAATTACCCCTCTATATGCACTGTTTGTTACCACCCTGTGGAACCATCTCATATCCTCTCTTGTTATCCTTTTCAAATCAAAATATGAGGTTCCTGTAACCACCACGTCACCCATTTGCTCCAATAATTCCAAGATTTTTTCTTCTCTTTGCTCCTTCCAATAAAACAAAAGCTCATCCGTCAACAGATGCTGTGAGTCCTTTATGGAAAAACTGCTGTAATCCTCCATTCCAACATACAACCATTTTCCATAGGTTCCCTCTTTTACAACCTTCATTGCCAAGCTGGTTTTTCCACATCGCCCAACAGGAGAATAGAGTGCTATCAACGGACAACTATCTCCCTCCCTTTTCTTCTCTTGACGAATTACACCCTCCATACACTTTCCAATCTCCCTTGCAGACTGAAATCGGTACACTACATAGATGTCTTCTCGCTTTTCCACACCTTCTCGTTCCTCTTCTGATAACCAAAGCTTCGCACAATCCTTGTCCCCTAACTGCATTAGCTGTTCTCTATCTGAGCATACCAACATATCCAAGGTCTTTCGCTTCTTATACTCTTCTACACTCTCTGTCTGCGTAAATGCAGTCAAGTCCCATCTGCCCTTTCCATAACCTTGCAAATAAGCAGTGAGCTTCATCACATAATCTTTCTCTATATCTAATATGCCAATTGTCACTTTCTTCATAATTCACCTCCGTTATGACAGCATTGCAAATACAGTACCTATTCCAATTGGGATGGAAAAATTAATTGTTTCTCCTATTACATACGCTGTCTGTCTCCCCATTATCCGCAACAGCATCTTTGTAATAGAAAAAATTGCTGCCACGATAAATGCTACCATCACGATCTCCAAAATATCCTTTTGAAAAAATGCAGCGATTACACATATTAGCTTAATATCTCCTGCTCCAAGTCCTCTGATAAGAAATAAAAGAAACAATACTACAAAACTGATTCCCACCATCTTCAAACTCAACAATAATCCATTCCATTTCCCCACCAAACCAGACCATAAACACCCTGACAATAATCCAAATAACATCCACGTATTTTCAATTATTCCTTTTTGTATATCCGTATAAATCGCTCGTCCTAACAAAATCAACACAACGATAACTCTGATTAATTCCATTCTATCCTTCACCCCTGGTTTCATTTTTTGCCATTATAAAAGCCCCAATTTCTTATGTCTATAATTGTGAACGAATCCGCAAAATAAACATAAATCGGTAAGAAACACCCTTTTTTTATGAACTTACATTACCTGCTTTCTTCCACACACTTTATGTTATTTAACTCTTGTTCATTTGTCCTTAACCCCAGTTCATAATCCCTAACGAAATTTAAGAATAACTATTTTTCATAAGCCAAGAATATTTTTCCATAACCTGTCTATAATGAAATTAGAGGGACATACATAACCGGTAAAGGAGGATGCTTATGCAATTTTTATTACGAAAACCCGCAAAACCTAGTTCAACAGACACAAACCTTGAACAACAAAAAAAGAACCAGAATTCTCAATATGAAAATTCCGATTCTTTGTTATTAGAGGATATTGATATCGCAAAAAAGGATATTGAAACCTTACTTTTACATCTAGATTATCAGACAGACCCGGATATGATCGACTGCTATTCCTATCAGTTAAAAGGAGCGTATATGAAATATAAGTTCCTTCTACGACAGCTTCAACGGACAACGAATTGTTAGAAAGAAGAACCTTATTCTGACTAGCCGTGCTCCAGTTCGCTAGCGCTCCGCTTTAACTCACTGTCGGGCTAGTGCCGTATAAGAATAAAAATAAAGACCACTGTCTGAGAACAATAAGCTCTCTCCAACGGTCTTTATTTATTCTTGCGCGGCTAGTCAGCCTGCTCGACGTATTTATTCAAGGTCTCACAAACATCATTCAAGTTGTAAGGCTTTGCTATGTAATCATCTAATTTTGCTTCAAGGATTCTTTCCTTATCACCAAACATTGCTCTCGCCGTTACCGCGATAATCGGAAGACGCTTTCTTCCCTCTCTAAACTCAATTGCTCGAATCTCCTGCGTTGCAGCAAGACCATCCATAACTGGCATCTGTACATCAAATAACGCTGCCTGATATTCCTTCTGTTTGAACAACTCAACTGCTTTCTCACCATTTTCTGCAATATCATAAGAATATCCTGCCATACCAAGAAGCTTACCGATAACCTGCTGGTTAACTGGCTCATCCTCTGCTACAAGAATTCTTGCACGGCTGTGTCCCATAAGTGAGAATACTGCCGGATCATCTGAGGTTGTCTCTTCTACTTCCTCTTCCTCTGCAGCCTTAATCAGCTTCAATGGAACCTCCACAATAAATGTAGAACCAATACCTTCCTTACTCTGTACTGTGATGTTACCACCCATCAACTCAACAATCTGCTTTGTAATAACAAGTCCTAGACCTGAACCACCATACTTACGTGTATCCGATGCATCAACCTGTGAAAAACGAATAAACAACTTATTGCGGTCTGCATCAGAAATACCAATACCAGAATCGGATACGGCAATACGTAACTTAATCTTATCTAATACATCATCTAAGCATGCAACCTTAACTCTTACTCCACCCTCGTTAGTGAACTTAATACCATTTGACAACAAGCAGTTCAACACCTGCTGGATTCTCTGTCCATCACCACGGGCAAGCTTAGGAATATTATTTCCAAAGCTACAATCTAAGGTTAATCCCTTACTCTTCGCAATTGGCACCTGAGCCGCTATCGTCTCCTCAATCACTGCCCTTACATCAAAGTTTTCTTCACGTAGGTTATACTTACCTGCCTCCAGCTTCGAAATATCTAAAATATCATTAATCAAACGAAGCAATGTATCTGCACAATTTTTAGCTGTAGTCAAATTGTCTCTATAATCCGCCTGAAGATCCTCTGCCATCAATGTCAACTGTAACATACCAAGAATACCATTGATTGGTGTACGAATCTCGTGAGACATATTTGCAAGGAACTCAGACTGTGTCTTATATGCCGCATTAGCATCCTTAATCGCCTTAGACAACTTATTCTCTGTTTCCTTCTGCTCAGTGATATCAATGACTACCATATTGATATAATCTGACTCTGACTTATACATTACAGTATTGAATACCTTATCTAACTTCTCCATAGTAATCTCTACTGCTAACAATTCCCCCTGCTTGGTTCCGGAATTATTATATGCTTCAAACCATGCATTGATATCCTGTAACACCTCAACCTTACTATCGGAAATTACCTTTCCATAGTAATCAGAAACATCCAGATTGAACAAACGGCCAAAGGTCTCATTGGCATCAGAAATGCGATACCCCATGTTACGTCCTGTTTGAGGGTCTCTCATAATCTGTGCCTGTGCAAAACCAATTGGCAAATTTAAGAACAATCTCTTGTACTTGTCACTCTTTACGGTTGACACCTTTTCCTCATGCTGCATCACCTTGAACATAACAGCCGAAGCTACAATTGCCAAAATGATTACGAGAACAGATATTATCATGATTGTTCCCTTCAAGGCTTCTGCCCCGTCAATCGCACTAATCTTTCCAAACAGCATCAAATCTCCAATGATTACTGCCACAATCAGTACAACAACCAACAGACAATACACAATTCTCATTTTTCCTACATTACTGCCTTTTTCCATAAATGCTTCACCCCTTGAAATATTATTTTGTGTGTCTTTGCTTCGTTTGTTTCTCTATTCTTATTATTACAAAGAAACATAATATACCAAATAAAGTCGTAATCAAGCCTTTTACCAAGCCAGGACATTGATATACCAGCTTTATTGTATAATCACCTTTTGGTAGCTCTACTCCCAAAAATCCCTCAAGAATTCTGCATGTTTCCGCTTCTTCATCATTGACATAAACCTTCCAACCTTCATCATATGGAATGGAAGTCATAAACACCCCATCCTTCTTCGCCGAAATGGTTCCTTCAATCTTCGTCTCACTATAATCTGTCACTTCCATAGCTTGATTTGCCAAAATTCCCTGAAATGCCAAAAATTGCTCTTCTGAGAATTCCATCGGATAACAATATAGGTTTCCACTCAAATCATCACCATCATTTAAAACAAACTGAATGGTTACTATCTGACCTTCTTTTACATCTCCAACCCGGAACAATTGTCCGTGATATCGGTCATAAGCAACCTCATTGCCATCTATCAATAACGCAACCTTTTGCACGTTACTACCACTACAATTTACATACAAATCCATATCATATGGAATGGTGTAAATGATTTCTGCCCTGGCACTGCCATTGGCATTCTCATAAGACGCATTGAAATCATCTATAAGCTTCACATCCACATTAGTTCCATAAGTCTGTGTCTGCATGCTTTCAAAAATACTTGAGAAAATTGGCTCAATTCCTGTCAGCGTACCACACAACTCATTCTGAACTGTAAATGGTCCATTATCTAATGTCTCAAACTCAAGAACCTCATCACTCACCATATAACCAATTGGAAGATTGTAAAGATTCTTATATACGGATATGTTTTCTTCGCTATCGTGAAGACCCATATCCACATTTATGAAATCGCCTTCTCTGGCATACACATACTTTACACCAAATAAGGCATTGGTCACAGGAGTTGCTCCGTAATACAGATACTCATTGGCACCTGTATAGAAACCAAGATCCCCCATGATACTAACCATCTCACCAGGCACTGTAGAGCCAAATATACCAATACTTCTAAGAGTATGCCACGTTGCCTCATCCACTAAAATCGGCTGCAATATATCGGAGCGACAAAGACTGTCATCCTTTTCCTCTACTCGATTCTTCAAGAGTTCAAAATTCTTTGTTTCACCGTAATAAAACTCAGCATCCGATGTACCAACCTGTGCAAATGCAATCCATCCATTAATCGCCATTTCCAATATTGCCACTACCAATAGCACATAGTTCACTCTACGTCTCCATTTACCCAAAGCTTTCTTGGAAACCACAAACAAGACAATATATAGAGTCAACAAAAGTCCTGTGGCAATGTAGGTTCTCTCATCATATACCACACTTGCGTTGAAATATGCATATATCACATATAACATACATACCATATAGGAAACAATCAACATCGGTATATGAATGGCGTGTCGATGCAAGTACGTTTCATACGCCATAATCAGCAATATGAAAATATACAAAAATGCAAATCGGTTCGGTATTCCATACTGATTGTGAAAACCATGCCATATATAATTTAACAACTGGTTGTTAAAGCTAATGACAAACAACAACAATAGCAATCCATATTTTATCTTCTTCTCCCAGTGTATCTTGCGATTGAAGAAAAAAGTAATTGCTAACAGCATAGTGAATATTCCACAATAAAGATTGGTTCCTCCGTCTCCAACCTGATTGGTCATTACCTCTGAACAGAATAAATGAGAACGCAGCGTATCAACAAAATCCCCATAGAACTCCCATTCCGGTAGTTCGAATTCTGCAGATGCTGTGGTCATAATTCCTTGATAAGCCGGAACCAACACCACCGCTCCCATAGCTGCTGTTGTAAGGGAGGCAATTGCAAATCGAATTCCTCTTACAAAAAACTCCTTCACACCTCTGAAATGGAAGGTAAAAAACCACAATACCAAAAAGATACAGATCATAAAACTGATATAGTAATTACAGATAAAGCTATATAACAATGCAAGAATATAGGTCCGACTGTCACCCTTCTTCATCAGACGTTCCATTCCCAATATAATGATTGGAAAAATGAACACACAATCCAGCCACATCAGGTTCCAATAATATCCCACCACAAAGCTGCTAAATGCATAAAACAAAGAAAACACAATAATTTCCGGTCTCTTTCGTGGTCTCGAACCTGCATGCATCAAAAAATATGCAAAACAAAAGGCTGCTAATATAATCTTAATCGAAATAATAATATTCATAGCCATAGGCAAATCTGACTTTGCGCATAGCATAATAAGCAAATTCAACGGACTAGACAGATAATAGGACCAAAGGGATAGGAAATTATTACCCATTCCCACATTGAAGGAATACTGGAGACTTTCCAAATTCTGTAGCTTTTCCTGATACTCCGCAAAAAACGGCAAATACTGATGCACACCATCCACTACTACAAGACACCTTCCACCGAAGGGACCTACCTCTCCAATTATCCATGCACCTATCATCATAATAAATGCTAATCCCACTGTAATACTGTATATATAATTCTTTTTCAAAAAACCAAAAACTCTATTCCACATAATATTTATGTTCACTCTCTGCTCAATCTTATGCCTGATTTTAATTTCTATCCATCATACCAATCACCTTGTCATACTCAAGCGAACCGCCAAATATATCCAAGGCACTACCGATGGTTATATCTAACTTTCCTTTTCCTAGCTGTCGAATCACCTCAATATCTTCATATGAGCCAACTCCTCCAGCATAGGTAATCGGTATGGTGGCATACTCTGAGAGCATACTGACAAGAGCCTGCTCCACACCATTTGCTTTCCCCTCTACATCCACGGCATGAATCAAAAACTCATCAGCATAATCCTGCAATTTCAATATAGTTTCCTCACAGACCACTTCCTTTGTGAACCTTTGCCAGCGATCTGTCACAATATAGTATGCACCATCTTTCTTTCTACAACTCAAATCCAACACTAAATGCTGCTTTCCAACCTCGCGAACCAATGCATCCAATCTATCATAATCCACTACACCATCCCGAAAAACATAAGAGGTCACAATCACATGACTTGCTCCCATATCCAAAAAACTCTTTGCGTTCTCGGCGGTGATTCCTCCACCAATCTGCAAACCGCCCGGATATTCCAAAAGTGCACCCTTTGCCTGTGCAATATCTTCCTCATAATATGGTGTTCCGTCTTTATTTAATAAGATAATATGTCCACCCTTAATATTGCTATTCTTATAGAGCTTGGCATAAAATGCTGCATCCTG
Organism: uncultured Clostridium sp.; assembly: GCA_964439445.1. Classification (GTDB taxonomy): domain Bacteria; phylum Bacillota; class Clostridia; order Lachnospirales; family Lachnospiraceae; genus CAG-590. The sequence continues at coordinate 32,038 of CAYTOQ010000014.1, forward strand.
TGTCGCCACAAAATTCTCCTCTGCCTGATTGCCTGCATCTAACAACGATCCACCGACTATCTGCTT
>CAYTOQ010000015.1:0-31930 GCA_964439445.1 uncultured Clostridium sp.
TTCTTTTGGTTTGGATCAGGTGGATCGAAATATCATTTTGACGATGATAGAAAAATTTGCCGGAAAGCCGGTTGGTTTAGATACATTAGCTGCGGCAATTGGCGAAGATGCAGGAACTATAGAGGATGTTTACGAACCATACTTGATTCAGAATGGCTTGTTATCGCGCACCCCAAGAGGACGGGTTGCGACAGAGATGGCATATAAACATTTTGGTTTAGAACACTTATTAGATAAAGGAGAATAAATATGGCAGATAAGAATGATATTCCAGTAGTGATTAACGGAAGAATATATAATTTGAGTGGTTATGAAGATACAGAATATTTGCAAGAGGTTGCAAATTATATGAATAGCAAGATTGCTGAGTGCAAGGCATCGGATGGTTTTCGTCGATTAAATGCTGAGTATCAAAATATATTACTTGCTATTAATATCGCAGATGATTATTTTAAAGTGAAAAATGAAACGGGACAGTTAGCAGCTAAGGATGACGAAAAGGAAAAACAAATATATGATTTGCGTCATGAGGTGATTGAGACACAGATTAAGTTAGAATCTTCTATGCGTCTTGTAGATGAATATAAGGAACAGGTAAATGCATTACAGAGAAAAATTATCCAGTTAGAATCAGAAAAGACGAGACAGTAATGTTTTAGAACGATGAAATGTTTGATTGAAGAGTATTTCGTTATGAGGTAAAGTTATGCGACCAGAAATATTAGCTCCGGCAGGTTCTATGGATGCTTTAAAAGCAGCGGTACACGCAGGAGCAGATGCGGTATATCTTGGTGGGAATCGATTTGGAGCAAGAGCGTATGCTAACAATTTTGACAAAACCGCATTGATTGAAGCAATTGAATATTGTCATTTATACGGTGTTAAGGTTTATTTAACCATTAACACCTTATTTCGTAATGAGGAAATTATTGAGTTGGGGGATTATTTGACACCCTTTTATCAGGTGGGATTGGATGCAGTTATTGTACAGGACTTTGGAGTTATGAAGTATGTCCATGATATGTTTCCGGATTTGGCAATTCATGCGTCTACACAGATGACAATTACTACCAAGTATGCATATGAGTTATTAAATGATTTTGGAGTGACAAGGATTGTGCCAGCTAGAGAATTGTCTGTTGAAGAGATTACTCAACTGAAATCAGGGACTGTAGTTCCTGAGGTAGAGGTATTTGTGCAGGGAGCTCTTTGTTATTGTTATTCAGGACAATGCTTAATGAGTTCGATGCTAGGTGGAAGAAGTGGAAACCGCGGACGTTGCGCACAGACTTGTCGTTTACCGTATACGCTATATGAGCAGAAGGATAAAATAAAAACAAAAGGGGATTATTTGCTTAGTCCGAAGGATTTGTGTGGGTTAGAAGCAATTCCTGATTTGATTCAAGCAGGTGTGGATTCCTTCAAAATTGAGGGAAGAATGAAACGTCCAGAGTATGTTGCTGCCTGTGTTCGTGCATATCGTAGACTTTTAGACGCTTGGTATGTTGGTGAATTTTCGGATGCTTTAGTGGAACAATATAAATTAGAATTATCCGAGGTGTTTAATCGTGGTGGTTTTACTAAGGGATATTATCATCAAAAAAATGGATCTTCGATGATGTCAGTTAAACATCCTGGCAATATTGGAGTGGTGATTGGAACGATAGTTTCGATTCAAAAAAATCAAATTACAATTCAATTGGAACGTGATGTTTGTAAAGGAGACATATTTGTTCCGGAAGATGCACAGGATTCTATTTCTTTGACGAATAATCTTACTGAAAAAAAAGGAAAACGAATTGTATTAAATGCGCCAAAAACACAGACATTATATGAAGGACAAAAAATCAATCGTATATCAAGCTTTTTGTTGATGCAGGAATTAGAGTCCTATATTACAGAAGAGAAAAAGCTTCCTTTAAATGGTGTTTTGAGGTTAGAGTGTGGAACACAAGCGACCTTGACTTTATTTTCTGAAGATAAACAATATTGTGTTGTTGTAAAAGGAGAAGAGGTACAAGTCGCAACAACCAAACCATTAACGGAAGACGTCGTTCGGGATAAGGTTGAAAAGATTGGAAATACGAGATATTACTTTTCGGATTTGAAGATAGAATTAATCGGAGAGGTATTCTATCCTTTGAAGGGTTTAAAGGATTTAAGAAGAAATGCGATTGCAAAGTTAGAACAGACCATTCTTGATGCGGACAGAAGAACTATGAAAAATGTGTCGAACAGCTCAGTGGAAACAGGAGAATCTTCTAAAGAAAAGTGGAAGGATTCAGGTAAACATATTGTTGTTGTATCCAATGAAGAGCAATATCAGTATATCCAGCAACAGCAATGTTTTGATGAAGTATATGTGGATATGCAATGGTTTGACAGAATAACGCTAGAAAATATTTTGTGTATTGCAAGAGAAAATCGGATTTCTGTAATGTTACCACCGGTTGTAAGAATGTATTATCTAAAAGAGATAGAAGATATTATTATATATATTCAGAAAGAAAAACTAGATGTTGGAATTGTAGTAAGGAATATAGATGAATTGGCAATGCTAAAAGGGTTGGATTTTTCCGGTAGAATAGTTGCGGATTCTAGTTTATATACTATGAATCAATATGCAGCAGCATTTATTCGAAAACAGTTTCCCCAAATTCGTCTTACGATTCCGGTAGAGCTTAATATGCATCAGATAAAAGGTCTTGATTTTATTGAAAGGAATTGTGAAATAGAAGTATATGGTTATCAACAGCTTATGGTATCTGCCCAATGTTTGAAAAATACAGTTGGGCGATGTAATAAAACGGGATTCAGTTTTGTTATGAAGGATCGATATCTTAAGAATTTTTTTGTTTTTTCTATTTGTAAATACTGTTATAATTTAATATATAACGGAGTACCAACTGTTTTGTTTGATTTGGTCAGACAAGATTTCGGTGATATGTTGAGTCAACGTGTTCATTTTACAAAGGAGACGAAAGAAGAAATGAAAGCGGTATTAGCCGCTTTGTTGGGTGAGAGAAGCCTTGAAGTTGAAAAAACGAGAGGACATTACAAGCGTGGAGTGAAATAAATGGCAAGTATTATTATGAATATATCGAAATATGTAATTTTGATATTAATGGCATTATATACGCTGTCCTGCTTTACTATTTTTCAGGCAGGGAGTGAAAGTACCAAAAACAGAAAATTAAATAAACAAATAATTTATGTATTTTTAATTCATTTTTTATCATACTTAACTTTGGCATTGGATGATGCTGAAAACATGAGGGCAATTGTTATTTTTTATGGATTACAGATATTTGTTGCCACGATGTATATGTATATCTATCACTATATTTATCCGTTTTCCTCTCGAGTGATTGCCAATAATATGAGTTTTCTACTATTGATTGGATATACTATGCTTACAAGACTTAATTTTTCGCAGGCGAAGAAACAGTTCGTAATTGCTACGGCATCCTTAATACTGGTTTCTATTATTCCTTTTATTATGGATCGATATAAGAATCTTCGCAAGTATGGAATTGCATATGGAATATTAGGCATTTTCGTATTAAGTTCGGTATTTGTAATTGGTGTAGAACAGTACGGATCGCGAAATTGGATAAGCTTATTTGGTATAACGATACAACCTTCTGAGTTTGTGAAGATTTTATTTGTGTTTTTTATTGCCAGTATGCTCTCTAAAAAAAGAGATTTTAAACAAGTGTGTATTACAACGATTATTGCCGGAATGCATATGGTGGTTCTTGTTTTAGAAAAAGATTTAGGTGGTGCATTAATCTTTTTTGTGATTTTTATTTTTATGATTTATGTAGGTACAGGAAAGGCGAGATACTTATTTTTGTACATCGTAGGTGGTGTCGCAATGGTGTGCCTTGCGTTTTTACTCTTTAAGGACCGCTTGTTTGACCATGTTATGATTCGCGTAAATGTGTGGAGAAATCCTTGGGCGGATATTAGCGGAGATGGTTATCAAATCACACAGTCGTTGTTTGCTATAGGTAGTGGCGGATATTTTGGTGCAGGCTTGACACAGGGCTCCCCAGATGTGATTCCGGTCAGTGAGAGTGACTTTATCTTTTCTGCTATTGCAGAGGAGTTTGGTGTGTTGTTTGCGTTAGCCTTGATATTAGTATGTTTTAGTTGTTTTATATGTTTTATTAATATTGCAATGAAGGTTCGTAGTCGGTTTTATAAGACAATGGCATTTGGTTTTGCGGTATGTTACATTTTCCAAACCTTTTTGTCTATTGGTGGTGTTACAAAATTTATTCCATCAACAGGTGTAACCATTCCTTTGGTCAGCTACGGTGGAAGTTCTGTGTTAAGCTCCCTGATTATGTTTTCGATTATGCAGGGAATCAGTACAATTGAGAATAAAGAGGCGAAAAAAATTGAAGAAGAAAGAAGAAATATCGAAGAAACCTCAAGAAAAGCGCAAAAAGCGTAAAAAGAAAGAGCTGAACAAGCAATTGCTTACGCCGGAACAACAAGCGTTTTTGGAACGGGAGGAAAAAATCGATAAGATTAATGAAAAATTGAATAGACCAGTTCTTGGAATAACCTATTTATTTGCATTTATGATTATTGGGCTGATGGCGTACATTATGCATTTTATGGTGGTAGAAAAGGATCAGGTGATTGCAAATGCAGCCAATAGTCGACTGGATAAATATGCGGCCAATGTGATTCGTGGGGATATTGTAACCAGTGATGGAAAGGTGGTTGCTACCAATAATGGAGAGGAACGGTTTTATCCGTATGATAATATGTTTGCTCATGCTGTCGGATATTCGAAATACACAAAGGCAGGAATTGAGTTGGTGGGTAATTATTATCTATCGGATAGCAATGCAAATATATTAGAACGTTTCGTTAATACGTTACGGGAAGAAAAAAATGAAGGTGATACAGTGGTATCAACGCTTAATTATGATTTACAAAAAACAGCTTATGAAGCATTAGGGAGTGCAGATGGTGCAGTTGTAGTGATGGAGCCGGATACAGGTAAGATTCTTGCTATGGTTTCTAAACCGGATTTTAATCCAAATGAAATTGATGAGGTATGGAAAGAGGCCAATAAAGAGGATAGTGAAAGCTCTGTTTTGTTAAACCGTGCTAGTCAGGGATTATATCCTCCCGGCTCCACCTTTAAAGTGCTTACTACGTTGTCGTATATGCGACAGAATCCACGGAAATATAGCAAGTATTCCTATGATTGTTCTGAAGAAGAAAGTATATTTAATGGAGTATCTGTTCATTGCTATAACTATAAAACGCATGGCGAACAAGATTTAGCTAAAGCTTTAGCAAATTCCTGTAATCAAGCTTATGCAGATATAGGAATTGATTTGGATGTGGATGAATGGAGAGATGTTTTAGAGGAGTTTTTGTTTAATAAGTCATTGCCATATACAGATGCCAGTGCTACAAGTCGGTTTTATTTAGACGGGGAATCGGATAAAGGATATATTCCGCAAACTGCATTTGGTCAAGGGGACACTTTGGTTAGCCCGCTGCACAATGCTATGATTGTCGCTACGATAGCAAATGGTGGTTTGATGATGAAACCATATATGATTGATAGCATTGAGAATTATGAAGGTGCACGAATTAAGAAATTTTCACCATCCTCTTATGATACTATATTATCTGCGAAGGAAGTTGAGGTGTTGACGGATTACATGCGTCAGGTTGTTGAAGAGGGAACGGCAACGGATTACTTTGTAGGAGCGTCTTATGAGGTTGCAGGTAAAACAGGAACTGCGGAATATGCGAATGGTGAGCACGATTATTCTTGGTTTGTAGGTTTTAGTAGTGTTGAAAATCCGGAGATAGTGGTGAGTGTACTTGTAGAAGAGTCTGATGTAAATGGTATTAGGGCAACGGCGGTTGCGAGACAGATTCTTGATACGTATTACAAATAAATTTAACTTTATCTTGCGTTTTGTTCTATTAATTGCTATACTTTTATTAATTAGTAGCACACCAATGTGAGTGAAGTGTAAAAACTTTACGTGATAGGAGGAACAGCTATGATAGAAGCAGTAAGCTGTGGTGGTGTGGTAATCTTCAGAGGCAAGGTATTGTTGCTTTATAAGAACTATAAGAATAAGTACGAAGGCTGGGTTTTACCAAAGGGAACGGTAGAAGAAGGTGAAGAGTACAAAGAGACGGCACTTCGGGAAGTGAAAGAAGAAACAGGAGTGAGCGCCCAGATTATCAAATATGTGAATAAAAGTAATTATACTTTTAATACCGCATATGATGTAGTGAATAAAGATGTGCATTGGTATCTGATGATGGCTGACAGCTATTACAGCAAACCTCAAAGAGAAGAGTACTTTATGGACTCGGGATACTATAAGTATCATGAAGCATATCATTTGTTAAAGTTTCCAAATGAGAAGCAGATATTAGAACAGGCTTATAGCGAGTATCAGGATTTGAAACAAAGTAATTTGTGGGGTTCTAAGAAGTATTTTTAGAGAAAAAGGTCAGAAGTGAATTCTGACTTTTTTCTTTTTTAAAAGGTTGAAGGAGAAATGATATGAAAAAGAAAACAATATTAAATGCTTTGATGGTGATATGTATTTTGGTGGCAGTAGGTTGTGGTGGTTATCTGGCGTATTATTATTATACAAGTTCAAAAACAGAGAGCGAATTTGAAACACTCAGGGAAAAAATTGTAGAGACAACAGAAAAAGAACCAGATGCGGATGTTGTATCAGAACCGGAATTTGTGTCGGTTAATGGAGTGGATGTGCAAAAAAAATTCGAAGAGCTATATAGAGGAAATACAGATTTTATTGGTTGGATTCGGATTGAGGATACGTTAGTTGATTATCCGGTAATGCATACACCGAATGATGCAGAAAATGGGGAGTATTATATTCATAGAGATTATGAAGAAAACTATTCAGCGGCAGGGTTACCATTTGTGGATGGCAATTGTCGGATAGAAAATCCAACGGATAATATTATCATTTATGGTCACAATATGAATGCAGGAACGATGTTTCATGACATTATAAAATATGAAAATCAAGAGTTTTATGATGAGCATAAAACCTTTTCGTTTGATACAATTTATGGTGATAGGACGTATCAAGTAGTAGCTGCATTTTATGGTCAGGTTTTGCCGGAAACATCAACGGCTTTTAAGTATTATGAATTTGTTAATGCTGGTGATGAAGATGAATTTATGAATTTTGTAGAAAATATACAAGAGATGTCCGTTATTGATACTGGTGTAGAAGTGGAGTACGGTGATGAATTAGTAACCTTGTCCACTTGTGCGTATCATGTGGAGGATGGAAGATTTGCGGTGATTGCGAAGCGTATAAAAGAATAGCAAAAGAAAAAAGACACAACATAGATTGTGTCTTTTCGTATGCCGATGACCGGAGTCGAACCGGTACGATGTCACCACCGCCAGATTTTGAGTCTGGTGCGTCTGCCAATTCCGCCACATCGGCTTGTTGAAACCAACGAAGATTATTATAGTATGTAGTTGGTTATTTGTCAATAATAAATTTAAATTATTTTGTAAGATGTTAAATTATGTAATCTAACGATATTGTTCGATATTAAATCCTTTTGCAACCTTTAATACTTTACCAAGCATTGTGTAGTTGTTGATTTCGTTGGTTGGTATTTTTTTACCAAATCGATTAATTGGTTCCAAACCGAATGGTGTAAGCTTTCTCAAAAATAGACGTCCATCGTTATTAACAGACAGTACGATATCATTTCTTTCAGGGGTGCTATCCTGAGTGAAGAGTATAATATCGTTGATAAAATAAATTGGCTCGAAATGTGAGGTTGTTATTTTTAGTCCGAACGAAATCTTTTTTTTCAAGTCTACGGAATAGTGTGTAATATTTAATGTTTCAAAATGACTGTTGTCGTAGAAAAAACCGTCCTTCATATTTCCTGTTGGTACGAATACCGAAATTGTTTCGTTTCCGGTTAGACTATTTTCTATAGATGTCTTTTCTTCTAAATCAATGAGTACCTGTACTGTGCGTAGGGAATGTTCTGATAGTGTCCGGAGTTGTTTAATCATATTTTCTTCCTGTATGGAGTAGACAGATCGTCCAATTAGGCTATCAAGAGAACAATCTAACACATGGGCGATTTTTAAAATAGAGGACAGCTTAATATCTTGTGATTTCCCATAGATAATAGAGCGCAAGGTATCTTCAGAAATATCCGCTTGGGCAGAAAGATAGTTTAGACTGATTTTGCTTTTTTGCAATTTCTCCTTTAGGTTCTGTCGAAAGTAAATTAAATCCATAGTGTTCCTCCGAAAAATATATTGGACTATATACTATCATATTCTTTACATATTTTACTAGTAAAAAATAAAATTAAGCACAAAAAAGGTTTTGATTTACTAATAGAAAAGAAAATTGTATTTATAAATGAGAAATGTTATTATAAAGAATATTGCTAGGTTTAGGTGAGTATATGAAGTATAATTGGGAAAGAATTAAGAAGGATTTACTGGATTGGTATAAGAATAATCATCGCAAATTAAGATGGAGAGAAACGAAAGAGCCATATAATATATGGGTTTCGGAAATTATGTTGCAACAGACAAGAGTAGAGGCTGTAAAAGACTATTATGATCGATTTTTAGATGAACTTCCAGATATACAGTCCTTGGCAAAGGTTTCAGAAGAACGTTTGTTGAAATTGTGGGAAGGACTTGGTTACTATAATAGAGCTAGAAATTTACAAAAAGCTGCGCGCTGTATTATGGAGGAGCATGAAGGAGAGTTTCCACAGGAATATGACAAAGTGATTGCGCTGCCAGGAATTGGAGCATATACGGCAGGAGCAATTTGTTCAATATGTTTTGAATTACCCACGCCGGCTGTGGATGGAAATGTGCTACGTGTTATGATGCGTTTTCTGGAGTGCTACGACAATATTGATGATAACAAAACAAAGAAAATGGCAAGAGAGAGATTGGAAACACTTTACAAAGGTGGAGATTGCGGTGTTCTGACACAAGCGTTAATGGAGCTTGGCGCAATGGTTTGTTTGCCTAATGGTGCTCCAAAGTGTGAAGAATGTCCTTTGAAGGATTATTGTATAGCAAAAAAACATAATACATTTACACAGTTGCCGGTTCGCAACATAAAGAAGAAACGTAAAATTGAAGAAAAAACAGTTTTTGTGTTACATGATGGAAATCAATATGGTATAAGAAAGAGAGATGCCATGGGATTATTGGCTAATATGTGGGAGTTTTATCATATAGATGGAGCGTTAAGTCCATCTGATGCTTTGCGATATATTAGCAATCAGGGGTTTGAGCCGGTATTGCTTGAAAAGTCGATTCCTTACACTCATATATTTAGCCATGTAGAATGGAGAATGGTTGCATATTATATTAGGTGTAATTGCAGAATAAATGATTTAAAGTGGGTTGAAAAGGAACAATTAAGAAATCAATATGCGTTACCAACGGCATTTAAAACATTTATAGAAAAGGAGTTTTAGAATGACTTGTTTAGAGGTACAGTCCAAGTTGATAGCCTACATTGACTGTAAGCTTGAGAAAGATCAAAAAGTAGAGTTTCTCAAACATATTCAAAACTGTGAGGACTGCAAAGAAGAATTAAATATATATTATACTATGATTGAAGGAATGCGTCAGTTAGATAACAATGCCACATTGTCGGAGAATTTTACAGAAGAATTGAATCTTCGTATAGAACACGAGATGAAGCAAAACCGAAACAAAAAAGGTTTTATTCGTTCCTCGGTTGCTGTATTGTTTATCGGCATCTTATCTTTTGCGATATTGGCGTATGTTAATTTTTTGAATCTCTTACATGAAGATGAACAAAAAAAACTTAAGGCTGCGCAGGGAGAATACTATTACACGCAGACCTTTGGAGATATTATATTTGTTCCGGAGGAACAGGAGCTGATATTGAATATAGAAAAGGAAGAACCCAAACTGACATTTTATGAGCGGATTCGCTATTATAATGTGGTGAATGAATAGAAGGGGATAAAAGTATGAATAAATTATTGTTAGTTGATGGACATAGTATATTAAATAGAGCGTTTTATGGCTTACCGGATTTGACGAATTCAAAAGGAGAGCACACAAATGCTATATTAGGATTTATTAATATTATTTTAAAGATTTTAGAAGAAGAAAAACCGACTCATTTTGCGGTTGCGTTTGATGTACATCAAAAGACCTTTCGTCATAATATGTATCCGGAATATAAAGGGACAAGAAAAGGAATGCCGGACGAATTAAGAAGTCAGGTTCCGATTATGAAGGATGTTTTAAATGCAATGCATGTTACGGTACTGGAGTGCCCTGGATTTGAGGCTGATGATGTGATAGGAACACTTTCTCGTATGGGTGAGGATGCCGGAATGGATGTGGCAGTATTATCTGGTGACAGAGATTTGCTTCAATTAGCTACTGAACATGTGTTAATTAAAATTCCAAAAACCAAAAGTGGACAGACAACAGTGGAAAATTATCATGCACAGGAGGTGTTTGATTTGTATGGGGTAACTCCGACGGAATTCATTGATATGAAGGGTTTGATGGGTGATACTTCGGACAATATTCCTGGGGTGCCTGGAATTGGAGAAAAGACTGCAGCAAAAATTATTACAACCTACCATACAATCGAAAATGCCTATGCGCACGTGGATGAAATTAAGCCGAATAAGGCGAGAGAAAATTTGTCGGAGTATTATGAGCAGGCACTTATGAGTAAGGAGCTTGCTACGATAGAATGTGCTGCGCCTGTTGATGTGGATTTTGAAAAAATGAAATATGAAGGTCTGTTTACCGTGGAGGCTTATGAATACATTAAGCAGTTGGAGCTTAAGAGCTTGTTAAAGTATTTTGATGTGGCAGATGAAAAAGTTGAATTCTCATTTCACACCAATATTATCATAGACTTGGCGGAAGTGGAACAATACTTTTCGTCTCTTATGCAGTGTCAGACAATCGGTGTATTTTCTCTCATTGAAAACAAGGAATTTTTAGGCCTTGGATTTACTAAGGATGGAAAACAAGCGGATTTTATAGTGTGCTCTATGTTTATAACACAAGATTTGATTGTTTCAAGATTTATGGAAGTATATCAGAATAATCAAGCATTGCGGATTATAACCAATGATTTGAAAGCGTTGCTTAAAGTTTTACCATTGCATACAGATGGACGGATTCAGGACGCATCAGTTGCAGCGTATTTGTTGCGCCCGTTAAAGGATAGCTATGCTTATGATGATATTGCGAGAGATTATATAGGTGCAACGATACCTACGAGAAAGGAATTATTGAATAAAACGGAATTGTCTCCATTTATTATGCAGGAAGAAAAGGTAATGCAATATTTATCCTATGAAATCTGTATTCCTTATGTTGCCTGGGGTAAGTTGAAAGCAGATTTAAAAGATATGGAAATGTTAGACTTATACAACGAGATAGAGCTTCCTACTGTTTATATTTTAGAACATATGGAACGCGAAGGAATTCGAGTAGATGCTGATGCATTACGGGCTTATGGTGAGATGCTTGGGGATAAGATTATTGCGTTAGAAAAAAGCATTTATCAAGAGGCTGGTGAAGAATTCAACATTAATTCGCCGAAACAATTAGGTGAGGTTTTGTTTGAAAAAAAAGGATTAAAAGGCGGAAAAAAGACAAAAACGGGATATTCTACTAACGCTGATGTGTTGAATAAGCTAAAGGCAGAAAATCCATTTGTGGCGGATATATTGGAGTATCGTCAGCTTACGAAGTTAAAATCCACTTATGCAGATGGTTTGGCAAATTATATTCAAGAGGATGGAAGAATACATGGAACCTTTAATCAGACCATAACTGCAACAGGTCGAATTAGTTCAACAGAGCCTAATTTACAAAATATTCCGATGAAGACAGAACTGGGAAGACAAATCAGAAAGGTATTTATCCCGAAAGATGGGTATGTATTTGTAGATGCGGATTATTCTCAAATTGAGTTGCGTGTATTAGCGCATTTTTCTGGAGATGAAAAATTGATTTCTGCTTATCAAGAGAATCAAGATATTCATGCTTTGACAGCTTCGCAAGTATTTGGGGTACCAATGGATGAGGTGAGTGATCTGATGCGAAGAAATGCCAAGGCGGTTAACTTCGGAATTGTATATGGTATCAGTGCATTTGGTTTATCAGAGGATTTGGATATCTCGCGAAAGGAAGCAACGGAATATATCGAAAGTTATTTTGCGACTTATCCAGGAATAAAGAAGTTTTTAGATGCTTCTGTGGAAGGTGCAAAAGAAACAGGAATGATACGTACAATGTTTGGAAGGATTCGTCAGATTCCTGAGCTTTCTTCTTCTAACTTTATGCAGAGAAGTTTTGGCGAACGAATTGCTATGAATTCTCCAATTCAAGGAACGGCAGCAGACATTATTAAAATTGCCATGTTGCGCGTACACGAAAGATTGCGGAGTGAGAATTTGCGTTCGACGTTGATTTTACAAATTCACGATGAATTGCTAATTGAAACACATAAAGACGAGGTAGAACAGGTAAAGCAGATTATTCAGGAAGAAATGATGAAAGCTGCAGAGTTGGCTGTTCCGCTTGTTGTTTCTGTAAGTGTTGGTGATACATGGTATGAGGCAAAATGATAATACCCTTTCTTTTGCAATGTATTATAGAAAATTTATGAGGAAATTTGGATGAAGATTATTGGAATTACTGGTGGAATTGGTACTGGAAAAAGTACGGTTTTAAAGATTTTGAAAGAAGAATATAACGCATATATCATTGAGACGGACCGGCTAGCCCATGCATTAATGAATCCGGGAGAAGAGGCATATAAGCAAATTGTTGCTGTGTTTTCGGAAGAAATATTAAACGAAGCTGGTGAAATTGACCGTGGAGTGTTGGGTCAATTGGTTTTTCGTAATAAAAATAAGCTTCAGCAATTAAATGCGATTGTTCATCCGGCGGTAAAGCAGTATATTTTGCGTGATATTGAAGAAAAGCGGCAAGAGAACAAAACTGTTTATTATGTGATAGAAGCAGCCTTGTTAATAGAGGATGGTTACAAAGAGATATGTGATGAGTTGTGGTATATTTATGCGGCGAGAGATATTCGGGTTCAAAGACTTTTGTCGGGGCGTGGTGGAACAAAGGAAAAATGGTTGCAAGTGATTTCGAACCAGTCTTCAGAAGACTTTTATAGGGAGCATTGTGATGTAATGATTGATAATGGTGAAGGGCTTGAAAAAACAAAGATTTCTATAAAGGAATTATTGTGTAAATGATAAAATTATGGTAGAATATTTTAGATATGGGTTTTGAGGTTTTGATGCTAAAAATCTATAATTACAAATAGCTAGAGATACTAGATAATATAAGAATATACATGGAGATAATGTTATGTCAGCAGTTGCAAAATTTCCTGAACCATTGGTGTTTGGTTTGGATATCGGTACGAGAAGTATTGTTGGAACAGTAGGATATCGAGAAGGAAGTAAATTTCATATTGTGGCACAATGTGTGAAATATCATGATACGAGAGCTATGTTGGATGGTCAGATTCATGATATTAACAAGGTTGGAGAAGAGATTGTTTATGTAAAGGAACGTCTGGAAGAACAGTTGCAAGGTAGAAAATTAAAAGAAGTATGTATTGCTGCGGCTGGTCGTGTGTTAAAGACGGCTATGTCGAAGGCGGATTATGAGTTTTCGGAGAATACAACCGTTACACAAGAGTATATTCATTCATTAGAAATGCTTGGGGTAGAAAAAGCACATGAAAAAATGCTTGAGGAGAATGATACGGATGTTAAGTTTTTCTGTGTTGGTTACACTGTTGTGAAATATTTCCTGAATGATTTTGAGATTGGAAATCTGGAAGGTCATAAGGCTCATACAATTGGTGCGGAGATTTTGGCAACCTTCTTGCCAGAAGAAGTTGTGGATGGTTTATATGCTGCAGTTTCCATTGCGAATCTTGAAATTGCGAATATGACATTAGAGCCGATTGCTGCAATTCAGGTTGCAATCCCTGAAAATTATAGATTGTTAAACATTGCTTTAGTTGACGTGGGGGCAGGAACATCAGATATATGTATTACTAAGGATGGCACGATTGTTGGATATGGAATGTTGCCAAAGGCTGGAGATGAGATTACTGAAAAAATTATCAAGGAATATTTGGTGGATTTTGATACGGCAGAGTATATTAAAACGATGAGTCCGAAGAAAAAGACTTTAACATATAAGGACATTATGGGTATCAGTAAAAAAGTTACCCCGAAAGAAGTATATGAAAAAGTTGCGGATACTGTAGATAACATTACCAAACAGATTGCAGAGCGATTAATCGATTTGAATGGTGGAAAAACTGTTTCCGCAGTCTTTGTTGTCGGCGGTGGCGGTAAGATACCAGGCTTTACAGATAAGTTAGCTATGCATTTAGGTATTCCGGAAGAGCGAGTTGCTCTAAGAGGTGAAGAAGTGCTTGGATTTGTGGATATACATATTGAGGATGTAAAAAAAGATCCACTTTTGGTTACTCCGATTGGTATCTGTTTGAACTTTTATGATCAGAAGAATCGTTTTATTTATTTAATGGTGAATGACGAGAGGGTAAAGCTTTATGATACGGATAAGTTGACTGTTTTTGACGCTGCTTTAGCTTGTGGATTTTCGAATGATGCGATTTTCCCAAAACGTGGTGATGATTTGAATTACACATTAAATGGTAAAAAGAAGTTTGTTCGCGGTAACGCAGGAGAACCGGCAGTTATCACGTTGAACGGAAAAGAAGTGGGAATGAATCATTTGATTCAAGCAGGAGACCAGATTAAGATTGTTGAATCTACTGCGGGTGAAAATGCGAAAGCAGTTTTGAATGAAGTTGCAGATTTTTCGCAAACGCTTACATTTATTGTGAATGATATGATGATAAGCTGTCCGAAGCTTGCCAGTGTCAATGATAAGCTAGAGTCTGAATTTTATGAGTTGAATAATGGTGACCGGGTAGAGGTCTTGAATTATTACACATTAAGTCAGCTTATGCAATTTATGGATATTGAGACACCGCATGAGGTTTTTGTAAATGGTGCCAGAGCGAACGCAGACACGAAGATTTATGAGAATTTTAATGTGGCTTGGATTGATAAAGAAGAGATCTATAAAAATGAACGGTTTGTTACCGAAGAAACGATAGACGATGAGTCTGTATTGGATGGAAGTAGTGCGATAAAGAATAAGGATGAAGAGTTAAAGGATACGTTATCAGAAGAGATGGAAAAATCACTTGGAACACAGTTGGATTTTAGTAATCTTGGTTTGGAATATGCTGTTTTATCCGATGTGCCGCAGTCTAATGCAGAGAAAACGGTGGTCTCTGATATCGCGGATGAGTTTGCCGGACCGACAAAGAATGATTTGGTCAATCAGTGGATTGAGAATAAAGAGAAGGATAGTCCTAATATTGAACTTCACGTTACAGTGAATGGAAAGAAAATAGTTTTGACCGGAAAGTCAAGTTATGTTTTTGTTGATATTTTTGATAAATATGAATTTGATTTAAGAACCGTCAGAGGTTCTAAGCTGATCCAAGAGATTGATGGTGTTGAAGCAGAGCATTTTAGTCCGTTACACAATGGTGCGGTAATAGATTTGTACTGGAAGGATTAAGGATGGAAAAGGAAACAGTATTTAGTATTCAAAACAAAGGAATATTTTTACATCGATTAGTATATATAATCTTTTTATTGCAAAGATTATTATTGCAGGTATTACAAAGAGATGTATCAACGCGCAATACCGTTCTTGTTGTTGTGTTTGTTGTGTTGTGTTTTATTTTAGAAGAGGTATCGCGTTACAAAAACTATTTTAATAGTGTAATGTATCTAAAGGTATTTCGATATACACAGTGTTTGTTGTCTGCGATTATGATTGGTTTTATGAAGACGCAAGATAGTACAGAAGTTGCAATGATAAGTTTATCTCTTTTGTTTATGCTGGATTTCTATTTTACCATGGAGATTGCAGATAAGGATAAGGTTATATCGTATATAGCTTGGGTAGGTGTGCCATTAATTGTAATTCTAGTTGTTAAGATGTCAATTACCCTGGATTATCAATGGTTGTTTTTGTTTTTTGATGTCTTGATGATTTTGGTTATCCTGTTTTTTGAGGCGTATTTGTTTGTGGATTATATTGACAAGAAGGATGAAAAGATATTTAGCCAAAAGCGAGAGTTTCAAGAGATTGTTGAGAAGAACGAAAATATTTTGAACATGCAAGAAAAACTTAAGAAAACCAATGATCAGTTGAATGTTCAAAAAGTTAATCTACAAAATGCAAATCATCAGATTCAGATAGCGAATAAGGAGATGGTTGCACAGGCTGAAATTTTGCACTATATTGCTATGTCCTTTGATTTGGCTAAGATTTCTAATCATATTACTGATTCCATTATGATGGTAAAACAGTTGAGCTTTTGTGGTGTATATATCAAAGAAGGTGCGTATTTGAACAAGCGTCCGAATTATGTAATAAAAACATCAATCGGTCAATTACATCAAAAAATTAAAGATTCTATCGCAGATATATATGAGGAGCTTTTGCAGAACAACGAGATGGAGGTTTTCCTGCATGATTCTGAAAAGAATAGAATTTCATTTTTACAGAATGTCAATATTAATTCTGTCTACTTAAAGGTGCTCGGAACGGATGAAGAAACCTATGGTGTGTTTATAATTGGTGATAGTCGTAAGAATCTTTTTAAGGATAATATGTCATTTTATGATGCGATTATTGCGCAGTACGATATTGCGATTCGCAACGCAAAAATATATGGTGAAATGCAGCAAATGGCGCGTAAGGATGGTTTGACCGGTATTAATAACCGCATTTACTTTAATCAACTATTTAAGGAACATATTGAACTGGTTACCAGAGAAGATGGATATATGAGTGTTGCGTTATTTGATATTGATAAGTTTAAGAGTGTAAATGATACCTATGGTCACCTTGCTGGCGATGAGGTGATAAAATGTATCGCATGTGTTGCCGAGCAATGCATAGAAAAATATAATGGCTTTGTATGTCGATATGGCGGAGAAGAATTTGTTGCAGCATTACCGAATATGAAGCTGGAGATTGCACAGCCAATTATTGAAGAGTTGTTTGAACAAATTTGTAGTAAGGTTGTGAAATACAATGAGTACGAAATTCCAATTAGTGTTAGTATTGGTTTAACATCCTATCCAGAGATTTGTAAAAATACGGATGAGTTATTAAAACGTGCAGACTGGTGTATGTATTATGCAAAAGAACATGGCAGACATCAGATTAATGTGGATGATGGCACTATTGAACGTGTATAGTTTTTATAAAGAACTATTAATTAAATTGAATAATCATATGGAGGTATGACGATGAATGTATTTGTTGTGAATTGTGGGAGTTCTTCTTTAAAGTATCAATTAATTAATACAGAGACAGAAGAAGTTATTGCGAAAGGTATATGTGAAAGAATCGGAATTGATGGTAAATTGAAACATAAGCCGACCGCAAAGGAAGAGCTTGTAAAAGAGGTTGCAATGCCAGATCACAAAGCAGCGGTTTCGTATGTGTTAGATGCTTTAACTGATGATGTGGCGGGCGTGATTAAGGATTTGACCCAGATAGATGCAGTGGGGCATCGTATCGTTCATGGTGGAGAGAAATTTGCAAGTTCCGTTGTAATTACAGACGAAGTTTTTAACGCAATAGAAGAGTGTAATGATTTGGCGCCGCTTCATAATCCGGCTAATTTAATTGGTATTGCAGCATGTAGAGAGTTAATGCCGAATGTTCCTATGGTTGGTGTGTTTGATACTGCATTTCATCAGACGATGCCGAAGAAAGCTTATATGTATGGTTTGGCGTATGAATATTATGAAAAATATCAGATTAGAAAATATGGTTTCCATGGAACATCACATAGTTTTGTATCAAAACGTTTAATTGAAATTTTAGGTAAGGAAGGACAAGCCTCTAAGGTTATTATTTGTCATTTGGGCAATGGTTCTTCTATTACAGCAGTACAGGATGGAAAATCGGTGGATACTAGTATGGGATTTACGCCTTTAGATGGATTAATTATGGGAACTAGAACCGGTAGCATTGATCCTGCGGTTGTTCAGTATATTGCTGACAAGAAAGGATATACCATTGATGAAGTTATGGATGTACTAAATAAGAAATCTGGTGTAGATGGTTTGTCTGGTGTGTCTAGTGATTTTAGAGATTTAGATGAAGCTAGTATGGCTGGCAATGAAAGAGCAATTCTTGCATTAGAGATGTTTGCGTATCGTGCAGCGCAGTATATAGGTTGTTATGTGGCATCTATGAATGGTGTGGATGCGATTGCTTTTACAGCTGGAATTGGCGAGAATGATGATAAGGTTCGTGCAGCAATTTGTCAGTACCTTGGATATCTTGGAATTACGTTAGATGAAAAAGCTAATAAGGTTCGTGGTAAGGAAGCGGTAATTACAACACCAGATTCCAAGGTTCCGGTATATGCGATTCCTACAAACGAAGAGCTTGCCATTGCAAGAGAAACCGTAGCTCTTGTGTCATAATGGAGTAACAACCGTCAGTATTTGTGGTTCAAATGAAAAAATTTTGTTGACAAACATTTTTAATCTATGTATAATAGCTGACGTGTGAGTTTAGGAGATAAATATATGTTGATAAACTTATGTGATGTGTTATCTGTTGTGGGGAATGAGATGACTGAAACAACCAAGATTTCTAATCTGTCTGCTAATTTTCAAGGAGAAGATATAGTGGTTTCAAGTGAAAAGGAGTTTGGGGTTGTTGTGAAGCACGTTGAAAAGGAAGTGGTATCTGTTTCCTTTGATGTAGTGATTCGAGCAAGACGTACCTGTAGCAGATGCTTGGAAACAGTTGAGTGTGAATATGCCTTGGCTGTGTTCCGTAATATTAATGTAGCTAAGAAGGAAGCATATACAGATGTTGCTTCTGAAGCAGATGAAATAAGTTATATTGAAGACTGTAATCTGGATGTAGACATGCTCGTTTTGGATGAGTTATTCACCGTACTTCCGATGAATGTTGTTTGCAAAAATGACTGTAAAGGAATATGTAAGGTGTGTGGAACCAATCTGAATGAGAGCACATGTAATTGTGACCAGACGGTTCCAGATCCAAGAATGGCAGTTTTTAGTGATATCTTCAATCAATTTAAGGAGGTGTGAATAATGTCTATCTGTCCAAAGAATAAATCTTCAAAAGGAAGAAGAGATAAGAGAAGAGCTAACTGGAAGATGACCGCTCCAACTTTAGTTAAATGTTCTAAGTGTGGAGAGTTGATGGTTCCTCACAGAGTTTGTAAGAAGTGTGGAAGCTACAACAAGAAAGAAATCATCGAGGCTTAATTCGTTTTATGAAAGTAGTAAAGTCAAGGGTATGATAAAATATCAACCCTTGATTTTTTTCTATTTAATGAACAATATGATAAATGTTTATGGATATTTCATATTAATAATGACAGATAAGCAATCCAGAGTTAGTATGAAGGTGAGGGATATGTATGAATACAGACGGAATTCGAATTCATAATTGGATAGAGAAAGTGGAGAAGGACGCAAAAAAGAAAGAATGGGGCTTGTACCGTTTAGGTTATCATTTGATGCCACCAACGGGCTGGTTAAATGATCCAAATGGTTTGTGCCAGCTAGGAGACACCTATCATATTTTCTTTCAATATTCACCACTTCATGTAAATGGTGGGATGAAGGCTTGGGGACATTACAAAACCAAGGATTTTGTCAATTATCAATATTGTGGTGCACCTTTTCTTCCAGACGAAGTGTTTGATTCGGATGGTGTTTTTTCTGGAAGTGCATTAGTAGATGAGAAGGGAATGCATATTTTTTATACCGGGAATGTGGAATTGCCAGGGGATTATGATTATACAACTGCTGGTCGGCGAGCGGATACCATCTTGATTGAAAGTGAAGATGGTATGAATTTTAGTGATAAGCTTGTCGTAATAAATACAGATGAATATCCTCCAAATTATTGCTGTCACATTCGTGACCCTAAGGTATGGAAAGAAAATGATACATATTATATGGTGCTTGGAGGACGAACGCGAGAGGATGAAGGGCGAGTTTTATTGTACTCTTCGGAAAACATCAAAACCTGGACCTTATATAAAGAATTGATGACAAAGGAAAAGTTTGCTTATATGTGGGAATGTCCTGATTTGTTTGCGTTAGATGACAAATATATTTTATCGTTTTCGCCACAAGGAGTGGAACGAGAAGAGTATCGTTATCAAAATATTTACCATGCTGGGTATTTTGTATCGGATGAAAGTCCTATTAAAAAGGATTTTCTCTATGCGGGAGAAACATTTAAAGAGTGGGATATGGGCTTTGATTTCTATGCACCACAGACCTTTGTGGATGAAACCGGAAGAAGGATTCTGATTGGTTGGGCAGGAGTGCCTTATGCAGAGTATTCGAATGGTGAAGTGGAGGAAAACTGGCAACATTGCTTAACCATTCCAAGACAGCTTTCTATCGGAAAGAGTAGCATGGATAATTCTTTTGTAGTGTATCAATATCCGATTCGGGAAATAGAAACACTTCGCAAAGGAAAACAAGTTGATTTGGAAAAAAGCATCTGTAACACGTCAGAAGAATATTTTGATATTATATGTAAGGATTTACCAGAGCAGTTTCGTATCGTTTTGGCGGAAGGTGTGGAGTTTTCTTATAACGGAAAAGAAGTCTGCTTAAGTTTAAATGAGAGCTTGGGAAGAGGTAGAAATACAAGAAAATGCCTGTTAAACCATATAAACAACCTACGTATTTTAGTAGATGCATCCATTGTAGAATTTTATTTGAATGACGGAGAAATCGTATTTACTACTCGTTATTACAAAGAGAAGAAAGGAACCAGTATGGAGTTTGATTGTGGTATGGCGGATATAAAAATATATCCGATGAATCCTATTAACATATATAGGTGATTTTATTATTTTGGGTACACATTATATTACGTAAGCTTAAGATTTTATATAAAATAACACTTGCATTTTTTGGAAAGTAGTGTTATTCTTTCATAGTA
This sequence comes from uncultured Clostridium sp., assembly GCA_964439445.1. Lineage (GTDB taxonomy): Bacteria > Bacillota > Clostridia > Lachnospirales > Lachnospiraceae > CAG-590. Next base: position 21,176 of record CAYTOQ010000015.1, read on the forward strand.
ACATATTGATTCGGCAAGAGAGTGGGCAATTTGTCCACTCTCTTTACGTGTTAAGAGTGAGTCGTACAAAAATACTGTGTCCCCTTGTGAGAGAAGAACATAGCGCTTTTGTATGACAAACAAAAAATCGCTGAGGAGGCTATGCTTGTGATGCGGTGTTTAAAAATTGAATATAGAAAGGTGGTCATTTATGACTAAAAAGCAAATGGAAGCTACCTGTGAGGAATTAGTGATACCGATTATTGAGGAACGCGGTTTTGAACTGGTGGATGTAGAGTATGTGAAGGAAGGATCTAACTATTATTTGCGAGTATATGCAGATAAGGATGGAGGAATTACGATTGATGATTGCGTGGATATTAGTCGAGCTTTAAATCCATTGTTGGATGCCTATGACAAAGAATTTAAAGACCCATATATTTTGGAAGTTAGTTCACCGGGGTTGTTGAGACCGTTGAAGAAGGATAAAGATTTCGCAAGAAATTTGGGCAAAATGATTGAAATTAAATTGTTTAAACCGTTAGAGAACAGTAAGGTGAAAGAATTCGAGGCAGAACTTAGTGCTTACGACGAGAAGACGATTACTGTCATATCGGAAAATGATGAAGAATGTACAATTGATAGAAGTAATTTGGCGCTTGTTCGTTTGGCGTTTGATTTTTAATACAAATTAAGATAAATAAAGGAGGAATCAAAAAATGAATGAATTAATGCTTGCTTTGGAGCAAATTGAAAGAGAGAAAGGAATTTCAAAGGAAAAAATTGTTGATGCAATTGAAAAATCATTATTTGATGCATGTAAGAAAGATTTTGGTAAGAGTGATAATATCACTGTAAATATGGATAGAGAGACTGGGGCAATTGAAGTTTTCGCAGCTAAGACAGTTGTGGAGGAAGTGGAAGATGATGCTACAGAAATTTCTTTGGAAAAGGCATTGATGATTAGTAAAAAGCATGCCGTTGGTGATGTGGTTAATATCCAGATTACTCCAAAGAACTTTGGTCGTATTGCGGCACAGCAAGCAAGAAGTGTCATTGTTCAGACAATCAAAGAGGAAGAAAAGAAAGCATTGTATGATCACTTTTATTGTAAGGAAAAAGATGTTGTGACAGGTGTTGTTCAACGTTATGTTGGAAAGAGTATTGCTATTAGCTTAGATGATAAGTTGGATACTCTATTGAATGAAAATGAACAAATCAAGACAGAACATTACAAACCAACAGATCGTATTAAGCTTTATGTTGTCAGCGTACAGGAAGGTACAAAGGGAAATAAGGGACCTAAAGTGCAGGTGTCTCGTACCCACCCAGAGCTTGTAAAACGTTTGTTTGAAAAAGAAGTTACAGAAGTGGCAGATGGAACAGTTGAAATTAAATCAATCGCGCGTGAAGCAGGCTCTCGTTCTAAAATTGCTGTATGGTCAAATGATCCTAACGTAGAACCGGTTGGAGCATGTGTTGGTATGAATGGTAGTCGTGTCAACACAATTGTTGATGATTTGAAGGGCGAAAAGATTGATATTATTACATGGGATGAAAATCCGGCAATCTTTATCGAGAACGCACTAAGTCCATCAAAGGTTTTAGATGTTAGAGTGGATGTTGAAAATAAAACAGCACAAGTGGTTGTACCGGATTATCAATTATCACTTGCTATTGGTAAGGAAGGACAGAATGCAAGATTAGCTGCAAGATTAACTGGATACAAGATTGATATAAAGAGTGAATCACAAGCAAAAGAGGCTTATGGTTACGGTGATGAATATGAGGAATATGACGAGTATGATGAGTACGATGAGTATGACGAATATGATGAAGAATATTCAAATGGTGAGTATGTAGATGCTGAATATTCGGATGATGAGTATTCAGATGAAAATTACGATGATGAGAACTCAGAGTCGAACGACGATGAGGAATAGTTTCATTTTCTTTTGCGTATGCTTGTAAAATCAGCAGGATTGTTAAAGATAGGATGTGATAGATATGGCAAAAAAAGCACCGCTTCGCAAGTGTGTGGGCTGTGGTGAAATGATAGCGAAAAAAGAAATGCTTCGAGTTGTTAAGACGAAAGAGAATGATATTATGTTGGATGCAACAGGCAAGTTGAATGGAAGAGGAGCATATTTACATTTTAATAAAGAGTGTTTTGATAAAGCTGTCAAATCCAAAGGCTTAGAACGATCCTTTAAGATGTCTATTCAGCCGGATATATATGAAAAGCTTAGTAAGGAGATGATGGACATTGAACAATAAAGCATTATCAATGCTAGGAATTGCAACAAAGGCGGGAAAAACTGTGACGGGTGAATTCTCAACAGAGAAAGCAGTAAAGGAAGGTACGGCTTATCTAGTGGTGGTTGCAGGTGATGCATCGGATAATACGAAAAAGAAATTTGGGAATATGTGTAATTATTACCAGGTAACTATAAAGGTGTTTGCAGATAAGAATTCTCTTGGAAACGCATGTGGAAAAGAATTTCGAGCGTCCTTGGCTGTTACAGATGAAGGACTGGCAAATGCAGTGATAAAGCAGATTGATAGTTATGAAAATTTGGAGGTGTAACCATTGGCAAAGGTTAGAGTATATGAGTTAGCAAAGAGTCTTGAAAAAGACAGCAAAGAGATAATAGAGATTTTGAAAAAAGACGGAGTCGAGGTTAAAAATCATATGAGCTCCGTTACGGAGGAAGAAGCAGATAAGGTCAGAGGTCGTTTTTCTAAAAGTACTAAGCCGGCTGCTCCGGTCAAAAAGGAAGATTCCATAAAGAAGGCAACAGTGTCTTCTGAAAAAACTGCCATTTCACAGGGTGATCGTAAGGACAGAGTTGAGGCGCGTCCGCAAGGTGACAGAAATGGAAGACCACAGGGCGAACGCAGAGAGTTTAATGGAAATCGTCCACAGGGTGACAGAAACGGCAGACCGCAGGGAGATCGCAGAGAGTTTAATGGAAATCGCCCACAGGGTGACAGAAGCGGCAGACCACAAGGTGATAGAAGAGAGTTTAACGGAAACCGTCCACAGGGTGACAGAAACGGCAGACCACAGGGTGATAGAAGAGAATTTAACGGAAATCGTCCACAGGGTGACAGAAACGGCAGACCACAGGGTGATAGAAGAGAATTTAACGGAAATCGTCCACAGGGTGACAGAAACGGCAGACCACAAGGTGATAGAAGAGAGTTTGGCGGAAATCGTCCACAGGGTGATAGAAGAGAGTTTAACGGAAATCGTCCACAGGGTGATAGAAGAGAATTTGGTGATAATCGTGGTGGACAGGATAGACGTCGTGATGGAAGAAGAGATGACAGACGTGAGGAAAAGATTTCTATTCCTGCACCTATGGACCGTGCTTCTATGGACCGTGATAGAATGGATCGTCATAAAGACAAAAAGGAAAGAGATAAGAGTTCATTATTTGAGGATGGCGATAGCAGAAAGAGAAATCGCAAGAAGAATGAGCATTTTACAGTAAAGGGTACAAAGCCTGTTAACAAGCCGGTTCAGAAGCAAAAGCCAAAGGAACCAGAAGAGCCTGTAATTCGTACAATTGAGTTACCAGAGGTGTTAACAGTTCAAGAATTGGCTGACAAGCTAAAGACACCAGTTTCTCAGTTGATTAAGAAATTATTCATGGCAGGTGAGATGGTTACTGTTAATACAGACCTTGAATTTGACCGCGCTGCAGAGATTGCGTTGGAATATAATTGCATCGCAGAAGAAGAGGTTAAGGTAGATGTAATAGAGGAAATGTTAAAGGAAGAGGAAGAGGATGAATCATTAATGAGCGAACGTCCTCCTGTAGTCTGTGTAATGGGTCACGTTGACCATGGTAAGACTTCTCTTTTGGATGCAATTCGTGAGACAAATGTAACAACTGGTGAGGCTGGTGGTATTACGCAGCATATCGGTGCTTATACAGTTGAGGCAAATGGTCAGCAGATTACATTTTTGGATACCCCTGGTCATGAGGCATTTACCGCTATGCGTATGCGTGGTGCACAGTCCACAGATATTGCAATTCTTGTTGTCGCTGCGGACGATGGTGTTATGCCACAGACAATTGAGGCGATTAACCATGCAAAGGCTGCCGGAATCGACATTATTGTAGCAGTGAATAAGATTGATAAAGAAAGCGCTAATATCGAGCGTGTAAAGCAAGAGTTAGTTGAATATGAATTGATTGCAGAGGATTGGGGCGGTTCTACTGTATTTTGTCCGGTTTCTGCACATACTAAGGAGGGTATTGATAACCTTCTTGAAATGATTTTATTAACATCTGAAGTGTTAGAATTAAAGGCAAATCCAAATAGAAAAGCTCGTGGTATTATCATTGAGGCCGAGCTTGATAAGGGACGCGGCCCTGTTGCTACCATGTTAGTTCAAAAGGGTACCTTAAAGGTTGGTGATACCATTGCAGTAGGTAGTGCTTACGGACGTGTTCGTGCGATGTTAAATGATAAGGGACAGAATGTGAAGGAAGCAGGTCCATCCCAGCCGGTTGAGATTCTTGGTTTAAATGGTGTACCAGCCGCAGGTGAGATTTTTGTGGCTACTAAGAATGAAAAGGAAGCTCGCTCTATGGCTGAGACTTATATTGCTTGTGATAAAGAGAAGCTGTTAGCAGAAACAAAGACTAAGATGTCTTTGGATGATTTGTTCTCACAGATTCAGGCAGGTAACGTGAAGGAATTGAACTTAGTCGTTAAGGCGGATGTACAGGGTTCTGTGGAAGCAGTTAAGCAGAGCTTGTTAAAGCTTTCTAACGAAGAGGTTGTAATTAAGGTTATTCATGCTGGTGTTGGTGCAATCAATGAATCTGACGTTATTCTTGCTTCTGCATCCAATGCGATTATTATCGGTTTCAATATTCGTCCGGATGCACAGGCAAAGGATGTAGCAGAGAGAGAAAAGGTTGATTTAAGACTGTATAAGGTTATCTACAACGCAATTGAAGATATCGAAGCAGCCATGAAGGGTATGCTTGATCCAATTTTCGAAGAACAGGTAACGGGACACTTAATTGTACGCCAGACATTTAAGGCTTCTGGTGTTGGAACGATTGCTGGATGCTTTGTATTGGATGGTGTGGTTCGTAAAAAATCAAGCGTTCGTATTACTCGTGCGGAAGAATTGATTTACGAAGGACCACTTGCTTCATTAAAGCGTTTCAAGGATGACGTGAAGGAAGTTAAGAATGGTTTCGAGTGTGGTATTGTCCTTGAAAACTTCAATGATTTGAAGGAGGACGACCAAATCGAAGCATATGAGATGGTAGAGGTGCCAAGATAGGAAAGGAAATAAAATGAGACGTACTAGTATTAAGAATACGCGTATCAATGGAGAAGTGCAAAAGGAGCTTTCTCGGATTATTAGTCGTGAGATTAAGGATCCGAGAATTCATCCGATGACATCTGTGACGGATGTTTTTGTAACTCCTGATTTGAAGGAGTGTAAGGCGTATATTTCTGTGTTAGGGGATAAAGAAGCTCAGGCGGATACCCTTGCAGGGCTAAAGAGTGCAGCAGGTTATATTAGAAGAGAACTTGCTAGAAGCATTAATCTTAGAAATACACCAGAGATTACATTTTGTATGGATCAATCCATTGAATATGCGATTAATATGTCAAAGAAGATTGATGATGTGATTCGTAGCCAGGAAAATTCAGTTGAAGATGATATGGATTCAGAAGAGGAAAAATAAGGAGTATCATGAACGATTTTTTGAGAGAAATTGAAAATGCAGAGTCGATTGTTATATTAGGACATATGCGTCCGGACGGAGATTGTGTAGGTTCGTGCCTTGGTGTCTATAATTATGTATTGGATAATTATCCAGAAAAGACCGTGGATATCTATTTAGATGAATTTAAAAAGGAATTTATGTTTTTACGTGGTGCGGATACAATTTTGCATAAGAAGAAAGACAGGAACTATGATTTATGTATTTCTTTAGATAGTGGTGACTTGGATAGACATGGTGAATTTGTTGGTTATTTTCATGATGCAAAAAGAACCATGTGCGTGGACCATCATGTGAGCAATGTTGGATTCGGGGATGTATGCTTTTTAAAAACAGAGTGTAGTGCTGCCGCTGAGGCGATATACACATTGCTTGAAGATGAAAAAATTGGTCAAGAGTGTGCAGAGTGTTTGTACCTTGGAATTGTACATGATACAGGAGTGTTCAAATATTCCAACACAACACAGCAGACGATGGAAATTGCTGGTAGATTGATTGAATTAGGTGCCAGAAATACGTTGGTAATTGATGGAACATTCTATCAAAAAACCTTCAAGCAAAATAAAATGTTAGCAAAAGCGTTAGATGCCGCATTTTTAATGTTTGGTGGAAAAGTTATTGTGTCTTGTCTGGATAAAGAAGTATTCGATGAAAATGAAGCCACAAACATTGATACGGATGGTGTGGTAGATGCACTTCGCATTACAGAAGGTGTGGAATGTGCTCTTTGGATGTATGAATATCCAAAGAAGGGAACCTTTAAATGTTCTCTTCGGTCAAATGAATATGTTAATGTGAATTTGATTGCATGCGCATTAGGTGGTGGCGGTCATGTGAGAGCTGCCGGCTGTGAAGTAGAAGGTAATAAAGACACGATTATGCTTAAAGTTACAGATATGATAAAAGAACAGTTGGATGCTGAAATAGAGGATAAACGATAATAGAGTTGGAAGCAAAAGAATATAGTATTTAGCGCTATATTCAGTTAGATTAGGTGAAATATATGTATAATGGTATAATCAACGTATATAAGGAACCGGGTTTTACTTCGTTTGATGTTGTTGCAAAGCTTCGTGGCATTTTAAAACAGAAAAAAATTGGACATACAGGTACTTTAGACCCAGATGCGGAAGGTGTTTTAGTGGTTTGTCTTGGAAAGGCTACAAAGCTTTGCGATGTTTTGACGGATAAGGATAAAAGCTATGAGGCAACCCTGTTGTTAGGTAAAACTACTGACACAGAGGACAGTTCTGGAAAAGTATTGACCGAAACACAAGTAAATGTGACAGAACAACAGGTTAAAGAGGCGATTCGTTCCTTTGTGGGAGAATACGACCAAATTCCACCGATGTATTCTGCGATTAAGGTAAATGGAAAGAAATTATATGAATTGGCAAGAGAAGGAATTGAGATTGAGAGAACACCTCGTAGAGTGGTGATACATTCAATTGATATTCTTTCTGTGCGTTTACCTTATGTTACGATGAAGGTTTCCTGTGGAAAGGGAACTTACATACGTAGTCTTTGCAGAGATATCGGAGATAAGCTTGGTTGTGGTGGTATTATGGATAAGTTGGTTCGTGGCAGTGTAAATGCAACAGAAACCGGTAAAGTATTTACAGCAAAAGAAGCTTTAACCTTGGATAAAATTGAAGAGCTTGTAAAAGAAGAAGCATTTATAGATTATGTATTACCGATTGATGCGATGTTTCCAGATTGTAAGAAATGCGTTGTCACAAAAGAGGGGCAGAAAAAGCTTATGAATGGTAATCTCTTAAAGGTAAGAGATTTTGCTAAAGGCTCTCCGAGTATGGAACATGGAAAGAAATGTCTTGTCTACGATACAGAAGGAATGTTTATTGCCACGTATCAATATCAAAGTGATAGAAAAGCGTGGAAAGCGGACAAGATGTTTTTATGATGTAGAGTCTAACAAAGGAACAGAATATGATTTATTTACAAAATGAAGAAGCGAGACAATTTCATACGAATAATACAGTGGTTGCTCTTGGGAAGTTTGATGGAATTCATACTGGGCACCAGTTGTTAATGGATGGACTGATTCGAGAAAAACAAATGGGAAGAAATGCTTTGGTGTTTACCTTTGGTGATAATCCGGCATCTATTCTTGCTGGTGGTTCTAAGAAAAATATATATACTTCAGAAGAAAAAGCGATGTATTTTGAAAAGCTAGGGATAGATGTGTTGTTGGAGTATCCATTTACGAAGGAATTTGCCTCTTGTTCACCAGAGGATTTTGTAAGAGAGTGTCTTGTGGAACAGCTTGGTGCATGTTCTATCTATGTCGGTGAGGATTTTCGGTTTGGTAGAGGGCGAAGTGGTAATGTTTTACTATTAAAGCTTCTCGGTGAAGAATATGGTTTTGATGTGTATGCGATTCCGAAGAAGACGCAGCACGGAAAAGTAGTGAGTTCAACGTTGATTCGTGATATGTTAGAAACGCATTTTCATGTAGCAAATGAATTGTTGGGAAATCCGTACTTTGTCTATGGTGAGGTGGTACATGGTAATCATCTTGGACATACCATTGGTTTTCCAACTATTAATCAGAGAATACCAGAACAAAAATTAATTCCTGTGTATGGTGTCTATGCAAGTAGAATTTTTATAGATGGTGTGTATTATAATGGAATTAGTAATCTGGGAAAAAAACCAACGATTGAGGGCGAACATCAGGTAGGATTAGAAACCTATATTTTAGATTTTGATGGTAATTTATACGGAAGAAAGTTGCAGGTAGAGCTGTTGTTTTATATTCGACCGGAAGAGAAGTTTTCTAGTGTGGATGAGTTGAAAATGCAGATTAGGAATGATATTGAATCTATGAATACTATGTAAGAATTAAATTCGTAAGTTTTTGTAAAAAAAATGCAACAAAACGCACTTTGTCAAGAATAAAAGCTTGACAGAGTGTTTTTTATTGTATATACTAGTCAAGGTTGATGTAAAGAAAAATTACTTTACAGAGGTGGAAGATATGGAAAAGATGGTTCGACAAGCATTATTATTTGATTTTTATGGTGAGCTTTTAACAGAGCATCAAAAGAACATCTATTCCGATATTGTACTGGATGATTTATCTTATTCCGAGGTTGCAAGAGACGAAGGAATCAGTCGACAGGGTGTATATGACCTTGTGAAACGTTGCGATAAGATATTAGAGGAATATGAAAGTAAGCTTCAGTTAGTTGCAAAGTTTTTGGAAACAAAGGAACGCGTGAGCCGAATTCACGAGCTTGCAACAGATTTGAAGGGTATGACCGAACAGCAAGAATTGCAGGAAAAGCTCAACGAGATTGAAGAAATTTCCAAAGCGATTTATGAGAGTTATTGATTGGTGTTACTTGATATACATAATAAGTTTATCAGGTAATTAACACTAGGAGGCAAAGGTATGGCATTTGAGAGTTTATCCGATAAATTACAAAATGCATTTAAGAAGTTAAGAAGCAAGGGTGCGTTAACCGAGGCTGATGTTAAGGAGGCTATGAAAGAGGTTAAGCGTGCGTTATTAGAGGCTGATGTTAACTTCAAGGTAGTAAAGCAGTTCATCAATTCTGTAAGTGAACGAGCAATTGGTGAGGATGTGTTAAAGGGTCTCAATCCTGGACAGATGGTAATCAAGATTGTTAAGGAAGAGATGGATAAGTTAATGGGCTCTGAGACAACCGAGATTAAGTTGCTTCCTTCGAATGAAGTAACGGTAATCATGATGTGTGGTCTTCAGGGTGCTGGTAAGACAACTACCGTTGCCAAGCTTGCAGGTAAGTACAAGGAAAAAGGTAAAAAATGCTTGCTTACCGCTTGTGACGTCTATCGTCCCGCTGCCATTAAGCAGTTAGAGATTAACGGTGAGAAACAGGGTGTACCTGTATTTACTATGGGTGCTAACAATTCACCGGTTGACATTGCAAAAGCCGCTGTGGAACACGCAGTGAAGAATCATATACAGATTGTATTTTTAGATACTGCTGGTCGTTTACATGTAGACGAAGCCATGATGGAAGAGCTTAAGCAGATTAAGGCAAATGTAGCAGTTACATACACCATTTTAACGGTGGATGCTATGACAGGTCAGGACGCAGTGAATGTAGCTACCAACTTTAATGAACAGATTGGTATTGATGGTGTAATTCTTACAAAGTTAGATGGTGACACTCGTGGTGGTGCGGCACTTTCTATTAAGGCAGTAACTGGTAAGCCAATTTACTATGTTGGTATGGGTGAAAAGCTTTCCGATTTGGAACAGTTCCATCCAGACAGAATGGCAAGCCGAATTCTTGGTATGGGAGATGTAGAATCCTTAATCGAGAAGGCACAGAGTGCCATTGATGAAGAAAAAGCCAAGGAAATGGAACAGAAGATGCGAAAAGCAACTTTTGATTTCAATGACTTTTTGGATAGCATGGCCCAGATGGAGAAAATGGGAGGCATGCAGAGTATGCTTTCTATGCTTCCAGGTATGGGTAACCAGCTAAATGGTGTAGAGCTTGATGAGAAACAGATGAATCGTCCGAAATCCATTATTCTTTCTATGACAAAGGAAGAACGCACCAATCCTAAGATTTTGAATGCCAGCCGTAAGCGCAGAATTGCGATGGGTGCTGGTGTAGACGTCAGTGAAGTGAATCGTCTTATCAAGCAGTTTGAACAGATGCAAAAGATGATGAAGCAGATGTCAGGTATGATGGGAGGAAAACGTGGTAAGCGTTTCCGTATGCCATTTGGATTTTAATGGAATTCAAAATTTGCATTTATTTTAACATTGATGTAAAAACCATTATGGTTTGGACATAAAAGAGCACATAGTGTGCAAATATTAAAGGAGGTGAAATGACAATGGTAAAGATGAGATTAAAGAGAATGGGATATAAGAGACATCCTTTCTATAGAATCGTAGTTGCAGATGCACGTTCTCCAAGAGATGGTAGATTTATCGAGGAAATCGGTACTTATGATCCTAATCAGGAGCCAAGCGTAGTTAAGGTTG
>CAYTOQ010000016.1:0-31431 GCA_964439445.1 uncultured Clostridium sp.
TAATCTTCCGTGCAAAGGACAGAAACTTAGAGTCTGCTGAAGTAGATAAGGCAGTAGAAAAGGTTCTTGGCGCATTGAAGGAAATGGGAATTGAGCTTAGAGCGTAAAATATAATAAACAAGTTATGGTAGTGATAGGTTGTATAGAGAGTATTACCTGATATGAGACCAAATGAGGGTTCATGTACTTATGTAAAATAAATAAGTATGTGGACCCTTTTTGTGTTACCCTATTTGATCTAGTAATGAGCCAAGCAGATTAGTGATGAGGTAGATTTATACAAGTTTAGAATAAAACTTACAAGTTGGTTGTTTTTCTAAACACAAATACTAGAATAACATTGATACAAAACAAAGGAGGATGAAGAAATAATGTATAAGAAGAGATATAGGACGTGGTTGACATTGTTAGGGGTAACGTTGTTTTTACTATGTGTCTCAAAGGATGTAAACGCAGAAAATTATGGATTAAAGAATCCAAGAGTAAATAAGAACGGAACAATATGGGATTGTATTTATTTTGGGAATTTTTATCAAAGCAGTGATACAACAAAGGAAAAGATTAAGTGGCGTGTTTTATCAGTAAATGGAAATGATGCGTTTTTACTATCAGATCAGATTCTTGATAATAGGGCTATGCATGAACCTCATGAGGAAATTACATGGGAAAATTGTGAAATGCGTGCATGGTTGAATACTATATTTTTAAATGAAGCCTTTAGTGCTGATGAACAGAATGCAATAAAACTATCCTATGTAATAAACAATGATATAGGAAAAAAGGCAGGAAATAACACCTATGACAAGATATATTTGTTATCTGCGGCAGAGGCAAGTAACAAGAAATATGGATTTGATCCGGATTTAGGCAAGGATAGCTATACAAGAATTGCAAAAGCAACGTATTATGCTACTTTGTCGGATGGATTATGTGAGACTCCGCTTTGGAACGAATTACCATGTCGTCCAGAAAAAGCTGGCGAGGACTATATTTGGTGGTTGCGTACATCATCTCAGGATAAAATTGGGGAAATAGACCTTGATGGTTTTGTTGATGTATTTGTGAACGGAGAAAGCGATGAATTTGGCAATGGTTCTTGTACATACGAAGGTGTAAGACCTGTTTTGCACATTAATTTGTCATCTGAGGTATGGTCAAAGGCTGGTACAGTAAAGGCTAAAGCGGGAAGTCCGAACGAAGATGCTGAAAAGAAAAAGATTAAGATTTCGTCTGTCAAGTACAAAAAAGGAAGCAAAAAAATAACAGGTAAGATATCTGTAAAAAAGGCTACGGTAAAGATTAAAGTTGGAAATGGTAAATGGAAGAAAGCGACTGTTAAGAAAAAGAAATTTTCCTTAAAGGTTAAGAAGTTGAAGAAAAATACAAAAATTAAAATAAAGGTTATGAAAGACGGTTATAAAACAATAACAAAGACATATCATGTCAAATCCTAAACATTTAATTATATATAACTAACAATGTTTAAAGTAGGAGTGTATAAACATATGAAAAAAATAAGTAAGTATATATTGGTAGTATTCGTATATTGTGCTGTAGTTATGATGGAAAGTAATATAGCGGTGGTACAAGCAAAAACATGGGGAGATTTCGAGTATAAATTGATTGAAAATAAAAGTGCAGTAGAAATTACTGGTTATTTAGGTTCTGATGAGGAAATAGTAATTCCTGAAATGATAAATGAGAAACCAGTAAAAAGTATAGGTGTGGAAGCTTTTCTGGATTATATAAAGTTAACAAGTATTTCGATACCGAAAACAGTAGAAAAGATTGGGATAGATGCATTTTGCGGTAACAGTTTAAGCAGCATTACTGTCGATTCTCAAAATACTGTTTATGATAGTAGAGAGAATTGTAACGCTATTATAAAAACATCAAACAATGAATTGATTTTGGGGTGCGGTACAACGACAATCCCAAGTAGTGTGACAGGTATAGGGGAAGATGCGTTTATCGGTTGTATGACTCTTACTAATATAGTAATTCCTAACAATGTGAGAAGAATAAAAGAAGGGGCATTTGCTTCTTGCAGTAATTTGATTAGTGTTACAATTCTCGGACCAATTAAAAGCATAGAGGATGAGACATTTAATGGATGTATGATTTTATCAGAAATTGTATTACCTGATAGTGTAACGAGTATAGGTGAGTCTGCATTTTTTAATTGTGATATGACCAATATTGCGCTTCCGTCTGGTTTAACAAATATAGGAGAATGTGCATTCTTTGGGTGCGAAAAATTAACATCTATCACAATTCCTAAGGGAGTATCCTGTATCAAAGCAGAAACATTTCGATATTGTTCGGGTTTGAGTAGTGTTACATTGCCAAAAGGAATAAAAACTATAGAAGATATGGCTTTTGAAGGATGTACGAGCTTGGTTGATATTGTTCTACCGAATAATATAAAGAGCATAGGATATTCAGCTTTTTGTGATTGTACCAGTTTAGAAAGTATTGTTTTAGGAAAGAAAATGAAAAAGATAAGTAGTTTTTCGTTTGCGGGATGTGAAAGTTTGAATAGTATAATTATTCCGAATCGTGTGACTAGTATAGAGACTGCTGCATTTTTAGGATGTACAAATTTGAAAAATGTTGTGATTGGAAAAAAAGTTAAAAGTATTGGTATGAGCGCGTTTGAAGATTGTACTAGATTAAAGAAAATAACAATTAAAAGTACAGTGATTAAGCATATTGAAAATGGTGCAATTAAAAATATTAGTAAAAAAGCAATTATTAAGGTTCCGAAGAAGCAATATAAAAAATATAAGAAAATGCTTACAAAAAAGACTGGGTATAGAAAGAGTATGAAATTAAAAAAATGATGTACTTAGAGTGAAGCCGTATTTTGTATAAAGGATTTACATAAGCTGGTAGATTTATACAAGTCTAGAAAAAAACTTACAAGTTGGTTGTTTTTCCAAGTGAGGATATTAGAATGAGACTTGAAGTTAGATTTTACTAAATGAGGAGGCAAGCATGAGATTATCAAAGGAAGAGTTAAAAGAATTAGCGGCACCAGCATTGCTAGATGTAAAATGAAGATATAGATGCTGTGGTTGATACATTTGAAATGTTTAGTGATAGCGTAGTATTTAATCTTCTTAATCCATCATCAAGAAAAGATATACAAGGTTTGATTGATGATGTGAATGGCATTTTAGAGATTGAAACATCATTAAATGAGATTAAAAAGATGAATTTTTATTAATATTTTGAGTGAACTCTAATTAAGGAGAATAACAGAGGAGGAAAGGAAAATTATGAAAAAAGTATGGAAGGTGTATGTCGCAATGCTAACAGTATTTGTACTGGGCTTTATAATTTCTGTTAACGTTCAAGCAGAAAGTTATTGGAGTGGCGATTACAAATATGAGTTGATTAATGACGGAACAGAGGTAAGTATTGTAGGGTATTACGGGGATGAGTTGGAAATTACGTTCCCGTCTGAAATTACTGGAAAACCAGTGACGGAAATTAATGCTATGATTGAGGATGAAGATGATGAACCGAATGAAAACATTACTAGTATTGTAATACCAGACGGAGTTACGGATATAGGTAGTTATGCTTTTGCAGGAATGTCTAATTTGGAGAGTATTACAATTCCAGAAAGTGTTACATGGATAGGAAATGGAGCATTTTATAATACGCCATGGCTTGAAAGTAAGATATCTGAGAATCCATTGGTGGTTGTAAATAATATCTTGATTGATGGTAGTACTACATCAGGAGACATTGAAATTCCAAGTAATGTGGTTGCCATCGCCGGTGAAGCATTTTGTGAGAATACAAATATTACAAAAGTTACAACAACTGCGGAGCTTACAAAAATTGAATGGGGAACATTTAATGGATGTACGAATTTGACAGAAGTTTCTATGCCAGACACATTGGTGGAAATAGAAGGCTATGCATTTGCAGATTGTATCTCTTTATCGAGTATTACAATTCCAGAAGGGGTAGAATATATAGGCGAACAAGCATTTCGTTATTGTTCTTCTTTCACAAACTTGACAATTCCAGATACAGTAACAGAGATAGGAGAGCTTGCGTTTCAAGGTTGTAGAAATTTGGAAACAATAACACTTTCAAAGGCCTTACAGGCTATAGAATACGGTTTGTTTGATGGTTGTGAAAAATTAAACGCGATAGCAATACCAGATGGTGTGAAATCTATAGGTGGCTCAGCATTTGAGTATTGTAAATCGTTAACCAGTATTGTGATACCAAATGGTGTGACCGGTATTGGTAGTAGAGCATTTTATGGTTGTGAGAATCTTGAAACAATAACAATACCAGATAGTGTTTCTTCTATAGGGTATGGCGTTTTCTACAAAACGAAATGGTTGACAAACCAACAGAGTTCCGATTCATTCGTTGTTGTCAATGGTATATTAGTAGATGCTGGAGCGTGTTCAGGAGAAGTTCGGATTCCAGATACGGTAACAAGTATAGGTACAGATGCATTTGCAAGAAATGAAGAATTGACAAGTGTTATTATACCATCCAGTGTGAAAAGTATAGGGGAAACTGCTTTTTATATGTGCACAGGATTAACCAGTATTACTTTACCAGAAAATTTGGAAATTATTGGAGATAGTGCATTTTCTGGATGTAGCAATATAATAAGTATTTGTATACCAAATAAGGTGACCGATATTGGAGAAGGTGCTTTTTCGGCTTGTACACAATTGGCGGATATTACAATTTCAAATGGTGTTAAGAACTTAGGAGCTTATACCTTTGCTGATTGTGAAGCGTTAAAGAGCATCACAATTCCAAGCAATGTAACAAGTATGGGAACAGAGATTTTTAAAAATTGTAAGAATTTGGAAACTGTGTCACTTTCGAATGGCATAACCAAGATTCCTGTGGGTGCTTTTGCCAGATGTGAAAAGCTGACAAGCATTACAATACCAAGTAGTGTAACATATATAGGTGAATCCGCATTTGAAGATTGTGAAGCATTAACAGATATTACGATTCCAGGTAATATAGAAAATATCGATGATTTAGCGTTTTATAGTTGTGGTGGTCTAAAAACCGTTACAATTGAAGATGGTGTGAAGCGTATTGGTGAACAAGCATTTGAATACTGTAAGCAGTTGAAGAATCTTCAAGTGCCAGCGAGTGTCAATGAAATTGGTATATCTGCATTTGATGGTACACAGTGGAAGAAGGATCAATTGGCAGAAAGTCCTTTCGTAATTGCAGGTAATGTTTTGGTTGATGGTTCGACTTGTAAAGGGGAAGCGATTATTCCAGAGGGAGTTGTAATCATCGCTGAAGAAGCTTTTGCGTATTCTACTACGGTAACTAGTGTTGTAATTCCTTATACAGTAATTAGTATTGGGGATTATGCATTTGACAGTTGTGATAATTTGACAAGTGTTGTGATACCAAGTAGTGTCACTGAAGTTAACGAAAATATATTTTGTGATTGTGCGAACTTGACAACTATATATGCAGATGAAGGTTCTGCGGCAGCAGCGTTTGCTAAGGAGAAGGGATGTACATTGTCACCAATTCCAGCTGAATATCTTCCGAGTGAAGATGAGGATAACCCATCCGGTGGCAATACAGACAATCCAAGTGGTGTATCAACCGATAATCCATCTGGAGATACCTCTGGTCAACAAACAGAGGGTGGAAATGTAGGCCAGATACTACCAGCAGCTAAGAATTCAGTTCTGACAGATGAGGTGGGCAAGTGTAAGTGTGTAGTTACATCCTCTGATGTGGAAAATCCAACAGTAGCTTATAAACAGACAACAGACAATAAGGCTACTAAGATAACCATTCCAGATACAGTTACAATTGATGGAACTGTATATAAGGTAACTAGTATTGCAAATAATGCCTTTGCAAAGAATAAGAAGATAACCAAGGTGGTTATTGGTAAGAATGTAACTTCTATCGGTAAGAATGCATTTAAGAATTGTACTAAGTTAAAGACTGTCGAAATTAAGTCAAAAGAGCTTGATAAAATTGGTGCAAATGCATTCAGCGGTGCAAAGAAGCTTACAAAGCTTACATTAAAGACAACCAAGTTGACAAAGAAATCAATTGGTAAAAATGCTCTTAAAGGAACTAATAAAAAATTAGTAATCAAGGTTCCTAAGAAGCAGGTTAGTAAGTATAAGACCTATTTTAAGGGTAAAGGAAATAAGACAGTAAAAGTAAAGTGATAAAAGTATAACAGATAAAACTGCAGACAGAGTGGCGTTGGAGTTAGCTTTCAGCGCCACTTTTTTATAGATCTTTATTATATGTGGCTACAAATTTTTTCTTGTGACGTTGATTTCATCGTAGTTTGTGTAGTGAAAAATAAAATACTTCTTTACAATGTATCTTTGTTATGTTAATATAGGATATATCCTATATTTCGAAGAGAGGTGATTTTGTGCCTGTCATTTCAAGGTTTCAGGGGATTACAATTAAGATGTATTTAAGACAGAAGGAACATAATCCGCCACATATTCATGCAATTTATGGTGATTATGTTGGTATGTTTTTATTAGAATCTGGAGAAATGTTTGAAGGTGATTTATCAGTCAAACACCAGCAGTTAGTTAAAAATTTTATTGTTAATTACAAAGAAGATTTGTTTTTTATGTGGGAAACACAAGAGTTTAAGGTTCTTTTACCAATTGAATAATGGAGGTGGTGTCATGACACATTGTATACAGTCTGTGTGTGCATTAGATAATTATAGAATAGAAGCTTGTTTTTTGAGTGGAGAAAAGAAACACTTTGATGTGAAGTCACTCTTTTCGAAGTTTCCGCAATTTCGATTGTTTGAAAGTGAGCGAGACCTTTTTGAAAGTGTGAAGGTAGATGAAGGAGGATATGGTATTTCGTGGAATGATGAACTGGATTTAGATGCAGAAACTATATGGGATGAAGGTGTTTTGATAGAAGTACAGATACCACAGAATGTAAATCATTTGTTAGCATATAGATTGTTACTTGCAAGAGAACAGATGAACATAACACAGAAAGAATTGGCAGAAGTAACAGGGATTTATCAAGCTGATATCAGTAAGATAGAAAGAGGTCTTGGTAATCCGTCGTTATCCACTTTGAAGCGTTTAGCTGATGGCCTTAATATGGAATTGAATATAGACTTTGTTGTGAAGAAATGATATTCTTTGAAAGCTTCTGTGCGAAGAATCGAGATCTAGTGATAGGTTATAGAAAGCATATTATCTGATATGAGACCCAATGAGGGTCCATATACTTATGTAAAAATAAGTATGTGGGCCTTTTTCTTTTTCTGTTAACAATGAACCAAGTAGATTCATGGAGATGGTAGATTTATACAAATCTGGAAAAAAACATACAAGTTGATTGTTTTTTCAGATATGAATATTAGAATAAGATTGAAAATTAGATTTTATGTAGTAAGGAGGATAAAGCAATAATATGTAAGAAAAGATGAGGGAACTAAGAAGGGATTAGAAAAAATTATTTTAAAGATGAGAGAGGTAAAAACAAATGAAAAAATTAAAAATAATATTTACATTAGCGCTTGTATGGATGAGTGTCAATTTATTTCCATCTGCTAAGAATGTAGAAGCAGAGAATGTAACAATTACTACAAACAAGTCTAGTATCACTATGAATAATGCAAGTTGGAAGGGAACCGATAGCTTAGAAGTGTCAATTAAGAATCAACCAATAGGTTCAACTATGGTAATTACCCTTGGCAATAATCAGGTGGTTAATTTCTTTAGTAGTTATGATGATGAGAAAGAATTATTTGATACATATTCTTTTACCAAAAAAGCGAGTACAGATGAAGATGAGGAAGAAGAGGATGATGGTATATATATCGATCTTTTCCCTCTTACGGTAGGTGAATCATCAGTGAATATTAATGTATATTCTGCTGCTAATGAGGTGTTAGCAACAGCAACAATTCCTGTAGTGGTGAATAGTATTACACCAGAGTTACATCGTATTGATTATGCTACGAATAAGATTTACAATCTTGCACAGACATCGAATTGGACTTGCGAAGTCGGAAATTGGTCAAGTGGTGCCTTTAGAGTGTGTAATGTACCATATGGTTCTAAGGTTACCTTATCGGTTGATAAGAAAAAAATGTATAAACGTACAAGTGAACATTTTTTATATAAATGGAAAAAAATGAAGAGAAATTCGTATGTTTTACAGGAAGATACGTATGCTACTTATTGGAAAGATAATAACGAAAATTATGATTTTATATTATGTCCGCAAAAAGCTGGAAGTGCAAGTATTACAGTAACAGTTGAGACAGGCGGGAATGTAACAACCTTCGTTATTAAAAATAAAGTTGAAGCTTATAAAAATCCGTTGGAAAAATTAGTAATTAATGGAAAGGATAAAACAAAAGCATTTAACAAAGAACAATATTTACAGAGCGGAACCAATCTGGAATCTTCTTCTATTTTAGATATATACAATACAGACAAAAAAGAAATAACTGGTCAGATTAAGATGAAGAAGGGTTACAAGTTAATATCTGTTAAGAATGGGAAGAAGAAGATAAAGTTGCGAAAAAGCAATGGAACATATTATTTTACGGTTAAAAAATCGAAGTTAAGGGATTTGAAAATCACTTATAAGAATAAAAAAGGAAAAACGAGATATCTTTATAATCTTGAGCTATAGTATTATTTGAAGATATATGCTGTGGAAAATGGGCATTTTGTGGTAGAATAATACTGTTGAGGAAAAGAAAGGTGGTATACCAAGGTGACGAAAGAAAGAAAAGCTTTGTCAAAAAAGCTCTTTTGCAATGTACTTTTTCTTTTACTTTGTTTATCGGTTGGAACTATACAAGTGCATGCAACCGAATCAACAACACAATTTGTGGATGGTTGGGAACAAGTAGAAGATAATAAATATTATTATGAAAATGGTGTGAAAGTTACTGGTTGGAAGACAATAGGGAAATACGATTATTATTTTGATGATGAAGGAATCTTACAGAAGGATAAGATGATTTCAAAAAATAAGTATGTTGATAAAAAAGGACGTTTAATTGATAAATCTAAGATATATTCAAAGGGGAAGAAAGGACTTAAGAAGCTTGAAAAGAAATTGAGAAAGCAAATTAGTGGTTATAATGGAACCTATTCCATCTATGTGAAAAATTTGGATACCAATCAATATCTGGTTATCAACAATCAAAAGATGAAACCTGCCAGTGTCATCAAGCTGTTCAATATGGGAGCAGTATATGATCAAATCAATAAAAAGAAATTGAAGGAAACAAAGTATATTAAGTCTAATTTGAATAGTATGATTACAGTAAGTAGTAATGAGGCGCATAATGCTTTGTTATATTCGTTAGGAAATGGTAATGGGTACAAGGGAGTTACAGTAATTAATAAATTTTGTAAAAAATATGGGTACAAAGATACCAATAGTGGTGGAACGCTAATACCATCCAGCTATCCTTTAACCAAAACCGGTACTAGCTCGTGGACAACAGTTAAGGATGTTGGACATATCTTGGAAGATATTTATCGTGGTAATTTAGTAAATGAGAAGTATTCAAAGAAAATGTTGAATTTGTTAAAAAAGCAACAGCGAAAAGGAAAAATACCTGCAGGATTACCTTCTGGTGTGAAATCAGCAAATAAAACAGGAGAGTATAATTCTCGTCAGCATGATGCGGCAATTGTATTTTCAGAGGATGCAGACTATGTAATTGTAATATTTACAGAGGGTGCTAGTGACTCAATAGGAAGGATACAGTCTCTTTCTCGGAATGTGTATCAATACTTCAATTAGGATTGGTGATGAGGACTATTTAATCATCAAAACAAGGACGATTCATAAGTGATTCGTCCTTGTTTTATTGTATTGGAAAAGCTATAATTATCCATGTGATTAGATTCGATGGATATGAGGAGGAGCTTATGTTTTACAAAAAAATAGAGAATAAAATTGGTTTGAAAATTGTTATGTTGCTAATAATTTGTTTGAGTGTTTGTCTTTTTGGTGGGAAAACAATTCATGCAGTAACGCTGAATGGTGATGGTTTTGAATATGTAATCATTGATGAATTGGAAAAGACTATAGAAATTACATCGGCAACAGATGAAAATGTAGCAAACATTATGAAGAGTGGTTCTGTGACAATCCCTGCAACTATAGGTGAATACAAAGTAATAGGAATAGGAACTAGTGCATTCTCAACAGTGAATTTGGAGACAACTCTTCAATCCGTTACTATTAGTGAAGGGGTGGAATATATTGGAGAGCTATCTTTTTATGGGTTGACGAATTTGAGTGACGTTACATTGCCATCTACATTGCAATCCATTGGTTATGGTGCATTTTGGGATTGTACAAGCTTAAAAGAAATCAAATTACCAACCAATTTACGAACATTAGACGAAAGAAGCTTTGGAGAATCCGGTCTTGAAACGATCACGTTGCCAACGAGTTTAGAGACAATTGGTTCTGAGTGTTTTGCAAATTCTGCCTTGAAGACAGTAAGCTTTTCGGAAAATGCAGCACCTGTACTTGCAGAAAAGGCGTTTTATGATTGTACGAATTTGACAAGTGTGAAATTATCTGAGGGAATAACTACGATAAGCGAATATTGTTTTCAAAGCTGTATTAATTTAGAAACAGTAGAATTACCTTCTACATTAACCGCAATAGAAAAATTGGCTTTTTTCTATTGTAAAAAGCTAGAAATAATTGAATTTCCAGAAGCGGTCAAGGATTTTGGTGCTGGCGCATTTTGGGGAACTGCATGGATAAATGCACAGAGAAATGCAAGTGAAAATGGACTAGTGATTGTGAATAACATAGTAGTGGATGGTAGATTGTGTTCTGGAGCCATAGAATTGCCAAGTGGTATAGAGAGAATCGGAGAGTATGCATTTTATGGGTCGGAGAATTATCTCGAAACAGATTCGTCCAAAATGACAGGTGCATCGATTACAAGTATTACTTTTCCGGATACTTGTACGAATATAGCGTTAATGGCTTTTTATAAATGTGGGCAGTTGAAGGATATTACCTTTTCGGATTCCATTACAACTATAGAAAGTAAGGCGTTTGATAGCTGTATTTCACTGGAAAGTGTGACACTTCCTAAAAATTTGGAAGTGTTGGGAAAAAAGGCGTTTGTAGCCTGCGGAGAGCTGGAAATTATCGTACCAG
Organism: uncultured Clostridium sp.; assembly: GCA_964439445.1. Taxonomy (GTDB): domain Bacteria; phylum Bacillota; class Clostridia; order Lachnospirales; family Lachnospiraceae; genus CAG-590. Next base: position 11,194 of record CAYTOQ010000016.1, read on the forward strand.
ATTCTTTGCCAAATCTTGAGGCTATACATTTTGAAGATATGCCAGATGTTACATTACAAATAGAGGAAGGCGGCAATGTGTATTTGTATTTAGTACAGAATAATATTGTAATTGAGTATACTACATATGAGGCACCAGAGAGTAACGATGGTTCAAGCGATGATACCCCAAGTAATGACGAACAGAACAATAACAATCCTAATATACAGACACCAAGTACTGAAGGTGAGGGAATGCAAGGAACTAACAAAGAAGAACAAAAAACAGAAGAGCCGACAAGTGGAGAACAAGCACAAACTCCTTCTACAACAGAAGAATTGCGCTATGAGATTGGAAAGACTTATGTTGTTAAGAACTTAAAATATACTATATTAAGCACTAACACAGTTGCTTTTGCAGGCTCGACCAATAAGAAAATTACAGCTTTGACAATTCCTGCTAAGGTCAAATTAGGAGACAAGAATTATAAGGTTGTCTCCGTTTCGAAAAAAGCTTGTAAAGGCTATAACAAGTTGAAAAAGTTGGTAATAGGTAATAATGTTACTACTATCAGCAACGAAGCATTTATGAATTGTAAATTACTCGTATCGGTTACAATAGGAAAGAATGTTAAAAGTATAGGAAAGAAAGTTTTTTATAATGATACCAAATTAAATAAACTTGTTATCAAAAGCAAAGTACTGAAATCAATTGGTAAAAAATCTTTTGGAAAAGTGAAAAAAATGAACGTAGATGTTCCAAAGCATAAAAAACAGAAATATGTGAAGAAGTATAAAAAGTTAATTCAAAATGCAAAATAACATATTTTTTATACAAGTCATGAAAAAAAATGACATTTTGTTTGATGTGCATAAAAAAAATGATATGATAAATATATTCTTTGAGCGAGGAGCTAGTACTCAAGAATAATATTTGAATGATGATGTGCATAGAGGTGTAGTATGCTAAAGATAGGAATATGTGATATGGACGCAGGTTTTGTGAAAAACCTGTTGGATATGTTGAAGGAAATATTGTATCAGTATGCAGATTGGGAAGCAGAGATTTTTTCTGACAGCGATGAAATAATAAAGGCAATCGACGAATGTAGATTTGATTGTAATCTGTTGTTTATGGATATTTATCAAAAGCATGTGAATGGAGTATCAGTAGCGGAATATGTAGAAACAAAGCATGTGAATACGGATATTATATTTGTTACAACTTCGCAAGAGCATGTTTTTGAATGTTATACACATCATGCATATGCATATTTGCTAAAGCCTTTAAGAGAGCATGATATCATTTTAGAAGTGAAACGATATTTGCAGGAGATGCAAATGACTCCTAAGTATCTGAATATTACCAATAGAAATAATGTTACAAAGATACCTTTGGATACGATATTCTATATTGAGAGTAGTTATCGGAAGATTATTGTACATACCAGAAATCAAGAATACGAATATTATGAAAAGCTGGATACGTTAGAAAGGATGTTAGAGCCAGAGGGATTTATGAGATGTCATCAAAGCTATATTGTGTCTATCGATAAGATTTCTAGATGTGGAAGCAATATGTTGCAGGTTGGACAATATGCGGTTCCAATTAGCCGCAAATACAAAGACAATGTCCAAAAATATGTAGACATGTTAGAAATTGCAGTTACCAATGAAAGAATGGAATATACTACCAATCGGAATCCGGATTTTAATACGGCTCAGCCTTTGGAAGTAAAAGATAATTGTTATCTAACAACGGCTTTATTTCAAAATAGTGACACAAGAGGTGCGTTGGTTTGTGTGAAAGGTATATATATTGGTAATATTGTGCGCATGGTTCCGGAACAACAGATAGTTGTAGGACGAGATGTGAATTTGGCAGATATGATATTAAATCTCCCGCTTGTGAGTAGACGGCATTGTACCATAATATATCATGAGTATAATGATAGGTATGAAGTGGTAGATAATTCGTCCAATGGTACATTTGTAGATGGTACTACTCGTTTAGTAAAGGGCGATACATATTTATTAAAGAGGGGAGCAACTCTTTCTTTTGGCGACACAAGTACAGTATATAAATTGGGGTAGATGAATATGCATTTGATAAAATGTGATAATGGACATATATATGATACGGACAAATTTAGAAGCTGTCCGCATTGTTCGAATATTGTTTTGGAAAACATGATGTTTAATATGGCAGCTTTGCCTCAGAATGAAGCGGATACAGAAATTCCAGAGAGTTCTGTGCAGGATAATTATGAGCGAATCGGAAGGCGTAAGACAGTAGGAATGCTTGTGTGTACGGAAGGAGATATGCAGGGCGAAGGATTCTTTTTGAAAGAGGGAGAGAATGTAATTGGCAGGGCGTCGAATATGGACGTTGCGTTAACGCAGGAAGTGAGTATCTCTCGTAAAAAGCATGCAGTCATATATTATGATGATAGCGATGCTTCATTTACATTACAAGTATTGAATGACAAGACGAATGTGTTGTGTAATGAGGCTGCCATCACAGAATGTAAGCTTCAAAATTATGACGAATTAACCATTGGTCGTTGTAAGCTTGTGTTTGTAAGCGTAGCGAATATATGGTAATGATAATGCGTTAATTATAACAAGGATAAGCTTGTGTAGATGGCTTAGAGTAGGATGAAAGCAGGATATATACATGAACGGGAAACAGGACGGATATGTAACAAAAAGAGCACTTGTTTCAGGAACGTTATTAAATGACAAATATCAGATTGCAGACGTACTTGGAGAAGGCGGATTTGGTATTACATACGAAGGAAAACATATAGAGTATAATTGTAAGGTGGCGATTAAGGAATATTTTCCTTTTGGTTTAGCTTCAAGAGAGTGTGCGGATTCGAATCAGAATCTGCATATTTTTCGTGGAGAAAATGAGAAGTATCAAAAAGGCAAGGAGCGCTTTCTAAAGGAAGCAGAAATTCTTAAGGAATATCAGTATCTGCAAGGAATTGTAAAGGTTATGGATTGCTTTGAGTGTAACCAGACTGCCTACATAGTTATGGAATATGTGGAGGGGATTACGCTTCAGCAATATATTAAGGAATATGGGCGGTTGAGTTACCAGGAATTGTTGCAATTATTAGAACCAGTTATGAAATCTTTGGCACAGATTCATAGACAGGGGGTCATACATAAGGACATTAGTCCATCCAATCTGCTAATAGGTTTAGATAACGAGGCGAGGTTGATTGACTTTGGGGCGGCAGATTTATTGGAAAGTCGTCATCAGAATAACAATACAGTTATCTTAAAAACAGGATATGCGCCACCTGAGCAATACCTTATAGAAGGGAAACAGGGAGCTTGGACAGATGTGTATGCCATGTCTGCGATGATGTATATGGCACTTACAGGGAAGACTCCGGTTGATTCTGTGGCAAGATTACAGGGGACAAAGTTATATCCCGATATTAATGAAATCAATGGTTTAGAGAAATGGCAGATAAATGCATTGTTGACAGGAATGGATCTAAAGATAGCAAATCGTTACAAAAATATGGAAGAGCTATTAGAAGCATTAACAGTTGGCCCGTTAAGAGAAGATGAGCATACCAGATATTACGAGGAGACTGCCACAACAGTAAAAAAACAGATTCAGAGGCTGAACGGAGAACATAAGATGTTAATTCGAATAGCTATAATTGTTCTTTTGTTGATTTTTGTGGGTGTTATGATGTGGATGGTGTCAAAATGGAGCTCTATAGGAAAGAATGACAATAGTAATGATGCGAAAACGAATTTGCAAACCACAATAGAAAACACTAGTACAGAAGAAACACCAGACGTTATATGTGTAATGCCTAATGTAGTAGGTTCGAGTGAAGAAGATGCACGCAAGCGGATTATAGAAGTGGATGAGATCATTGAAATTGTAGTGAAGTACGAATATAACGATACAGCGAAAAGAGGAGTAGTAGTCGCACAGGATATTGCAGCTAGCACGAAATATAATCAAGGAGCAATCGAAGAGCTTGTGTTGACTGTGAGTATGGGAACGGAAGAGCGAGATAATACATCGCAATCGGAAAACAAAGCTTCAACTACACAATCCGTATCAAAGAAAAAAACAAGTACCGAGGATGAAGATACATATTCAGAATTCGAAGAATATGATAGTTTTACAATTGAATAATTTGCTATTTTTTCACTTCTGTATTATACTAGTTTTTCTTTATTTAACTAAATTTTACGTAGAAAAAGGTATGGTCTTCAGCTTGAAATATTTGACTACATATGTAAAGACCAGAAAAGAGCGCACATGGATAGGCAAATTTGATGATCATTGTAAAAAGTATGCATTGTCTGATAATCGAAAAGATAAAATAGTAAGGACAAAGGTTATAATGGAGATACGCCAGCGACGGATTTTTTAAAGGTGTTGATTGTATTATTCTTACTGCATTTATTTTTAAATCAATAAACGGAATCGAAAGTAGGCGGAGCGGTTCGAAAGAACCGCTCTTGTTTTGTGAGTAGGAAAAAGGTATAATGCAAAAAGCAATGTGTGATAGAATGCTATACTATGAAATAGCATATTAGATTGGCTCGAGGAGCTGATTGGCTGGGAGTATCAAACAATGGACAGATATGATAATGTTAGAACGAAAGATAAGAAAAGTAAGAAAGGAAAATCAGATTTGTTGACAAATATATCAATGATAATCGGAATATTGTGTTTGCTTTATTTTCTAATGTACGCATTATTTGTAGATTTAACCAATGTCTTTACATATTTTTGGTTGATTGTAGGGTTGTTATTTGTGTTAATAAAACCTGTATTAAAGTACATGGCTACAAAGCAGCTTGTATTACCAACAGGAATAAAATGGACTAGTGGTATTCTAATTGTAATTTTGTTACTGACATTCATAGTGACAGAATGTGTCATTATCGGATATGGGAGTAAAGAACCACAACCCAATGCAGATTATGTCTTAGTACTGGGGGCGCAGGTAAAGGGAACATATCTTACCTATGCACTACAGGCAAGATTAGATACTGCCTATGAGTATGCAATAGATAATCCAGAATCTATGGTAATCGTTTCCGGCGGTCAAGGACCTGGCGAGGATGTAACAGAAGCTTACGCCATGGCGGAGTATTTGAAGACAAAAGGATTGGACGAAAGTCGTCTGATTTTGGAAGACCAATCTACTAGTACCTATGAAAATATTGAATATAGCAAGCAATTTATGGACGGTATGGATTCGAATATCGTCTTAGTGACGAATCATTTTCACGTCTATCGTGGAGTTGGCGTTGCAAAGAAGCAGGGACTTACCAATGTAGAAGGACTTGGTGCACCGACAAAATGGTACACCATACCAAATCAGTATGTGAGAGAAGCTTTTGCCGTGATAAAGTATAAGATATGTGGGCAGATATAGGTTGTTGGGATTAATAACACAAGTTGATGTGTGTTAGGCTATCAAAATTGATACAGAAACAGGAAGGACATATATTATGAAATTAAGTGATTTTTATTATGATTTACCAGAGGAATTAATTGCACAGGATCCATTAGAACAAAGAAGTGATTCCAAGCTCATGGTGATTGACAGAGAAGAAGGAAGTATCGAGCATAAGCATTTTTATGATATATTAGATTATGTAAACCCGGGGGATTGCTTGGTAATTAATGATACCAAGGTGATTCCAGCCAGACTTATGGGTGTGAAGGAAGATACCGGTGCATCCATTGAAGTACTTTTGCTAAAGCGCAAGGAAGAAAAGGTTTGGGAAACCCTTGTAAAGCCTGGTAAGAAAATGAAGGTAGGAGCGAGAGTATCCTTTGGTGATGGGTTGATTGTAGGTGAAGTCATCGATGTAGTAGAAGAAGGTAACCGCTTGATTCGTTTTGAGTACGAAGGAATTTGGGAAGAACTACTAGACCAGCTTGGTCAGATGCCGTTACCACCTTATATTACACATCAGTTACAGGACAGAAACCGTTATCAGACAGTATATGCCAAGCATGATGGTTCGGCGGCAGCTCCAACGGCAGGCTTACATTTTACCAAGGAGCTATTGCAAAAGCTTGAGGATAAAGGAGTGGAGATTGCTCATGTATGTCTTCATGTGGGGCTTGGCACCTTCCGTCCGGTTAAGGTGGATAATATTCTAGAGCATCATATGCATTCGGAATTTTATATGGTGGAAGAAGAAGAGGCTGCTAAGATTAATGCAGCAAAGGCAAGAGGTAATCAGGTGATTTCGGTAGGGACAACTAGCACCAGAACCTTGGAGTCTGTTGCTGACGAGAATGGAATTGTGCATGCAGGAAGTGGCTGGACAGAGATTTTCATTTATCCGGGATATCAGTTCAAGGTAGTGGATTCTTTGATTACGAATTTCCATTTACCAGAGTCCACACTACTCATGCTAGTGTCTGCGTTTTCTACGAGAGAGAAAATGTTACATGCATATGAGGTGGCGGTGAAAGAGAGATATCGGTTCTTTTCCTTTGGTGATGCCATGATAATTAAGAAAAAATGAGTTTACATAATGCAATTGAATTGAAACAATTATAGTAAATTTATAAAAAGATTACAAAAAAGATTACAACAAACAATGTGAGAAAAACCTAGAAAAATCAAGGGTTGCAACTGTTAGTTGACAAATTTCAAGGTAGACTTGGTGGAAGAAAATGGAGGTGAAACTGTAGTATGGGAAAAAAAGAACAAAAGGAGATGTTAAACATGAAGTTAGCAGAAAAGATTTATCAGGAGAGAAGAAAGTTAGGTTTATCCCAGGAGCAGTTCGCTGAGAAAATGGACATTAGCCGACAGGCAGTTTCGAAGTGGGAGTCCGGACAGTCTATGCCAGATTTGGACAAGATTGTGGCTATGAGCCAAATTTTTGGAGTGTCTACGGATTATTTATTAAAGGAAGATGACAATTCTTTTAAAGAAACGACCAGTGTGGAGTATACGGAGTCAGGATATACGGAGTTTGTTGAGGATGATGGCTACGAAGCATATGGAACAGATGATAAAATGCATAATACATATAGAAGTAGTTCACAAGCGAATATGCAGGAATCACAGTCTTTGTTACAGGAATTATCGTTAGAAGAAATTGCTTCTTATGAGAAAACCTATACATCATCTACAAAGCATATTGCATTAGGTGTGTGTTTATGTATCATTGGAATTGTATTGACAGAGTTAACAGAATTACTTTCGCTTACATTGTTTTCAGTTGGTGGAGATGCATTGGAAAGCTTCCCAATGCTAATTTGCGTGACGATTGCTGTTGCGTTATTTGTGCCAGCAGGTATGGCGCTGAGCAAATATGAATATTTAGAAAAAGTACCTTTTGTATTGCCACAATTGGAGAAAGAGCGTATCGAAAGGGAGCATGGCGAATTTCAACGTAGATTTGCAGCGGGTATTACTTCGGGTATTGTATTAATTTTACTTGGAGTCTTGTCCGGTGCAGCTATGGAATATGTTACAGAGGTGACTGGCAATGAGATATGGGACGATTCTGTGTCTGCGATTTCCTTGCTGACCTTTGTGGCGGTCGGTGTATATTTGTTTGTTCGCTGCGGAATGAAAATGGGCATGTATAGTGTTTTATTACAAAGAGAAGAGTATGATGTTTCGAAAAAACAAGGTCAGGGTGAGAAAGACACCCTTATGGGTTTGGTAGCAGGCGTATATTGGTGTCTTGTTACAGCGGGTTATCTTGCATACAGCTTCATTACAGGTGATTGGGGCAGAAGCTGGATTGTGTGGCCGGTGGCAGGTTGTGTATTCGGAGCCATTGCAACCTTTATTGCATTGTCTGGTGGGAATGATAAGTAAATGTTGAGCGGCCAGAAAGGTTAGCAGAAATAATAAGTGAGTTTTTATAATAATAATATGTATGACGTCAACTTTGTGTTGGCGTAGAAATTGTTGCTCATGCAACCCGCCGCAGGCGAAAAATGTCGCAAGCGACATTCTTTCTTGATGACAAATTCTATCATATTTGTTAAAATGATGTTAAGTATGTTGAACGGAAACAGTGTTTTGAATGAAAGATAGAAGCATGTCTTTGAAGACAGGAGGGGTAGCATGGCATTTAAGGAAGAAGTGCTTACCGTTATTCAATCCATGAAGGATGTCATGGTGATGTTTTGGGATGTACATCAGGGTTGGAATGTTGTGAACGGTAATTATATGTTGTTGGCTGGTAAGAAACCGGTAGTCAATGCATTAGAAGAGCTACTAGAATATGTAGAGGAAAAGGACAAGGATACCTATAAGGTCTTTTTGCGTAAGACGTTAGCAGGTATGAAGGGCGCCGCTGACTTTTCACCGATAAAGGAAGAGCGTTTGAGCGTGTCAGTACATATGGGAATGCAGGATAAGGTTCCGACTTATCACAAGGTAGAATGCTTCTTTATGAAGGATGAAGAGGATGCAGTAATCCGTATGGCAGTTGTGGTTTGCGAGTTAGATGCGGAAGAAATATACCGCTTGCAGTTAGCAAAGTCTGTTACGAATGACCGTACTCCTGCCATGTTTTTAAAGGTTGCAGATGAGGTGGTTAAGAAGCATCCGGAGTGCAAGTATGCATTTATTCAGTTTGATGTGGCGCGATTTAAAGCCATTAATGAGATGTATGGTGAAAGCTTTGGAGATGAATTGTTGAATCATTTTATTGAATCGCTTAAGATTATCTGCAATCAGGATCAAGTGTTTGTGCGTTTGACAGCGGACGTGTTTATGATTATGACGGCCTATGAGACACAGCAGGATTTGTTAGATTTAGTAGATAATATCAATGATAATTTGCTTGGATATAAGGATGTGACGTATCGATTAGTTTTCGGCGTGGCATATATTGAGGATATCCATGAGGTTCTTCGTAAATTTGGTGACCGTGCAGCCTTAGCAAGACAGAGTATTAAGAATAGCGTGTTAACCCATGTGAAATTTTATGAAGAGGATATGAAACAGTCAGTACTTACTAGTAAGTATGTGGAAGACCACATGGAAAAGGCGCTGGCAAATGGAGAATTTGTTATGTATCTTCAGCCAAAGTATAGAATGCCAGACCATACGATTGTAGGAGCAGAAGCATTAGTTCGGTGGATACAGCCAGGCAAGGGTATTGTGTCACCCGCAGATTTTATTCCTGTTTTTGAACGCAATGGATTTATAACGAAAATGGATGCGTGTATCTGGGAACAGGCATGTATGACTATACGGTATTGGATGGATAATGGCATTGAACCAATTCCAATTTCTGTTAATGTGTCCAGATTACATTTGAGAGATAACCGTTTTATTGATGTGTTGAATTGGCTGGTGGACAAATATCAGATTCCAAGAAGATTTTTGGAAATTGAAATTACGGAAACCTATGACGAACAGGGCTTGTGCGAAGGAATTGTTCTTTTGAAGCAGAATGGATATACCTTGTTGATGGATGACTTTGGTTCCGGTTATTCTTCTTTGAATACACTTAAGGATACTCAGTTTGATGTCATTAAGATTGACAGAGGCTTTTTACAGGATTTTATCGGTTCCGAGCGTGGACAAAAGATTGTAGAGCACACCATTCAGATGACAAAATCCATTGGATTAGATACTGTGGCAGAGGGTGTGGAGACTGAAGAACAGGCCATGTTCTTAATGGAATGTGGATGTGACATTGGCCAGGGATTTTATTATGCGAAACCGATGGAAGTAGAAGATTTTAATGAATTGCGAGCGGTTTAAAGCAGGAAACGGATTGGATTTTGGTAATGGGTAGTTTACTGACATAGTGGGGCGTTTAGATAAAAGGTTATAGATTTCATAAAAATGAAAAGAAAAGCAGATAACATCGGAATTTTTTAGAAAAAAACTTCGTATAGTTATCTGCTTTTTATCGCTTTCATAAAGGATAATCATACATGTGTCATGAATCTGACACCAAGACTTGCGGATGAGTCCTTAGCCTATTTCATCAACATATCAAGGTCTGAATAGAAGCTTGGATAAGAAATGTTAACACATTCTGCACCAAGAATTTCAGTATCACCATCTGCCAATCCACCAGCAATGGCAAAGCTCATAGCAATGCGGTGGTCTAGCTTGGAATCGATGGTTGCACCGTGAAGAGATTTGCCACCACGGATAATCATTCCATCCTCTGTGCCTTCAATATCCACGCCCATAGCCGACAAGTTATTCACCATGACATCAATGCGGTTGGATTCCTTGACCTTTAATTCCTGTGCATCTTTAATAATGGTAGTTCCTTCCGCAAAGGCTGCCATAATGGCAATCACAGGAATTTCATCAATGAGCTTAGGAATAATGTCACCTTCAATGGTAAATCCATGCAAAGAACTGGTACGCACGGTAATGTCAGCCACTGGTTCACCAATGTCATCCTTGACATTGGATAAAGTAATATCTGCGCCCATATTCTTACATACGGTAAGGATTCCATCTCTGGTTGGATTGATACCGACATTCTTAATTGTAATTTCTGAATTTGGACTAATCAATCCGGCTATAATGAAGTATGCAGCAGAAGAAATATCTCCTGGTACTTCGATTTTCTGAGCTATTAATTCAGTTGCAGGCTTAACGGTAGCAGTGGTTCCGACTGATTTGATATCCACACCAAAGGATTCAAACATTAATTCTGTGTGATTTCTAGAAAGAGCCGGTTCTGTCACACTGGTTTGTCCCTCTGCGTATAAGCCGGCAAGTAAGATTGCAGATTTTACTTGTGCAGAAGCAACTGGGGAATCATAGTGGATTCCGTGTAAATTGCCACCATGAATTTTAAATGGTGCACATTTATCCGCCGCTAGACTTTCGAACGTAGCTCCCATTTGTGAGAGTGGTGTCATAATTCTTCCCATAGGACGTTTGCGGATAGAAGCATCCCCATCAACAGTAGAAGTAAATGATTGTGCAGCTAAGATACCTGACATCAAACGTGTTGTGGTTCCGCTGTTTCCGACGTCTAAGATATCGGTTGGTTTTGTCAACCCTCGCAAGCCTTTTCCGTGTATGTGTACAATATTGGTTTCCGGATTGTTTTCAATTTCAATTCCCATTTTTTGAAAACAGGCGATAGAAGATAAGCAGTCGGCACCTTGCAAAAAACCAGTCACTTCGGTAGTTCCCTTTGCAAGAGAGCCGAGCATAATACTTCTGTGGGATATGGATTTGTCTCCAGGAACGGTGACTTCTCCATTTAAATGTTTAAAATGTTTGATTATCATAAGAGTTGTGTTTCCTTTCTAAGAAGTCAATATTTCAAAATTTTGTTCTTGCTTCTATCAAGCGACTATCTCATATTTATCTTTCGTATACCTGATAGTTGTTTTCTCGTAAAAGAGTGGCAGCAGCCATAGCGGATTCATTGTCGTAGAAGGAAAGGCGTAGCACACCTTCATTATCCTCGCGGTTATGCGTGATTCCGATATTTTTCAAATTAATACCTGCGGCACCGACGTAAGAAATTGCCTGTGCAAGTGCATTTGCCTCATCGGGAATATCCACATAGACATCATAATTCATGCGAATTACACCGGTTGCATGCTCTGGTATGGAGTTTCGATAATCCTTCGCTTCATCAAAGAAGGAGTAGATTCCTCGAGCATCCTCTGTTTCGATGGCGGTAATCATTTTTTCAAGCTCTGTAATAAATGTGCGCAATCCCTTTGCGACATGTTCTGGATTGCTCAATAAAATGTGCTCCCATACAACAGGGTTCGAGGAAGCAATTCGTGTAATATCTTTGAAACCACCAGCCGCTAGTTGTTTGAGCATTCCATTTTCATCCTCTTTAGAGGCCACAAGGTTTACTAAAGAAGAAGCAATCACGTGTGGAATGTGGCTGATGTATGCTGTGATTTCATCATGTCTTTCTGGGCTATATATAATAGGAATTGCACCCAAATCCTCTAAAAAGGTACGGAATTCTTCGATTTTTTCCTTTTTAACTGTATCGGATGGGGTTACGAAGTAATATGCATTTTCAATAAGGCGGTCGTTGGCAGCCTCATAACCACTTCGTTCGGAACCAACCATTGGATGACCGCCGATAAAATAATCGGTTAAATGATTGTCCGAAATGGCGCGATAGATATCGCTTTTGACACTTCCTACATCAGTAAGGATGCAGGATGGTTTCATGATTCTTTTTAAAATAGGAAGATAAGCAATGTTGTAATGAACGGGTGCACATAGAAATATGTAATCACAATCACTCATTGCTTCGATTGCAGTCACGGTTTTTGTTAAAGTGTTATCTTCTAATGCCTGAGTCAAAGCATTCTGATCAACATCAAATCCTAAAATTTCTGAATCAGGAAAGATGCGTCGAATGGATTTGGCGATGGAGCCACCGATTAATCCTAAGCCGATGAATCCAATACTAAAATTAGCTTCGTTTTTCATAATTGTAATCCTCTTTGTGTTATGTAAACTAAATGAAGAGTTATATTCAAGTTAAATCTCTTCATTGATATATCAAATGTATCACTAAAATTTGATTAAATATATTTTAGTATGCAAAAACACTTGTGTCAACACTTTAAATTGTTAAAGTATAAAAGAATTGTGTTCTCATTTTAGATGTTTTGCAATAGCGTAATTTCTTCTTGGGTAAGTGGTCTGTGTTTACCTAATGCTAAATCCTTCGGCAGTGAGATTGGACCGAATTCAATACGTTTTAAATAGATGACTTTTTTACCAACTGCTTGAAACATTCTTTTTACCTGATGAAATTTACCCTCTTGAATTGTTACATTTATATGGGATAGTTGTTTATCTTGCTCAGTTTCTGAAATAACAAGTTTGGCAGGCATTGCTACATCCAAATCATCATCTCCAATTTCTAGACCTTTCTCAAAAGCTACAATATCCTCCTGTGTTACAATTCCTTCCACTATAGCATAGTAGGTTTTATCTACATGATGCTTTGGTGAGAGTAGTTTATGGGAGAGTGCACCATCGTTTGTGATGAGCAAAAGACCTTCTGTGTCCTTATCTAATCGTCCAACTGGAAACAAGTCCTTCCGATTACTTTCGATAAGGGAAAGTACAGTAGGTGCTGTGTTATCCTTAGTTGCACTGACATAACCTGCGGGTTTGTTTAGAATATAGTATTCCAATAATGAAAGTTGAATTGGTTCGTTTTGAAAGGTGATAACATCATTTTCTATGTCGACCTTGATGTCTGGCTTTTTAGCTATCGACTGATTAATTGTTACAAAGCCTTTTTTGATATAGCTTTTTACTTCTGAACGGGTACCAATACCTGCATCGGCTAGGTATTTATCTAAACGAGTGGTTGACATAATACAATCTCCTTTTGTCAGTTAACTAATGCAATTATAATATAAATGTAAAATGTTTCGAAAAGGATTATTTGTTCTACAGAACGGATTTCTACAATATATAGTCCAAAGTATGGATTTTTACCATATATAATGTGTAAAATGTACAGAATAACATCCTTTTTTAGACATTTTAAACAAAATGTAATGATATCTTAACATATTTGTATTGGAATTGGTATGAAAAATGTTGAAAAAATCAAAGTAAGCTCTTAATTTGTAGGGTTGACATTTATATTGTTAAATGGTATATTACGAATGTAACAAGTTTGTAACATTTATATTTCTATACAAATGAAGGAGTTAGGGTATGAGACATAGCAGAAGAGCTGTAATGGCAGAACGCTATAAGTTGTACGCACAAAAGAATATTTTAAATAGTAGATATTTGGTTCGTAACATACAGGTAGGAATCGTTGCATTTGTTTTATTAGTAATGGTAGTTGGTATGGTTGTAGTTGTTTCATCTACACCGAAGGAAGAGAAGGTTGTTGCCGAGACAAAGATTAGTGTGAAAGATGCTTTGTTTGGTAATAGCGAAGAAGCTACCACAACAGAAAAAGTAACTGAGCAGGATATTGTAGCTACAGAAGTAACAGAAAGTGTAATCGCTGAGCAGGTGAAAGAAGAGTTAGATAATAAAGTGGCACAGGTTGTTAACAATGTAGCTGTAGTGGAATCTGAGATTGAAGAAGTTAAAAGTGAGTTTGATGATAGGTGTATCGCGAATGTCGAAGAAACATTGAATATTCGTAAGGATCCGAGTGCAGAAGCAGAGTTTGTTGGTTCTATGAACAATGGTGCGATTGCAATTGTTGAGGGTACAGAAGGTGAATGGACTAAGATTAAGTCTGGTGATGTTGAAGGCTATGTATTAACTGAGTATGTGTTGACAGGTTCTAGTGCAGAGGAATTTGCAAAGGATTATGTAACAATTCGTGGAACTGTTTTAGAAGATGGTGTTAATATTCGTGCAGAGGAATCTACAGATGCAGAGATTCTTACTGTAATGAATAAGGATGACATTATTACAGTATTAGAGAATTCAGAGGAAGAATCCTTGGCAGATGATATTGTTGTAGCAGCAGAGAATCGTACGATTGCCGATGATTCTGCAACAGCAGAGGTTTCTGTTACAACAGAGCAGGTAGCAATAGTGTCTGCAGTTCAAGAAAATACTGTTGTAGATGATGAGATTGAGTGGCTTTCTGTTATGCTAGAGGATGGTCGCACAGGTTATGTGTCAGCAGAGTTTTTGGAAATCGAAAGATTATATGAAATAGCTGTTTCAGCAGAAGAGTTACAGCGTCGTGCGGAGGAAGAGGCAGCAAGATTAGCTGCAGAAGCTGAAGCAGCAAGATTAGCTGCTGCTGCGGCAGAGCAAGCTAGAAGAGAGGCACAAGAAAGTGCTAATAATTATCAAGGTGCAACAACAGAGCCAGTAACTGCGAAGGAGTCTGGTGAGTACATTGGTACATTTACAGTGACCGCATATTGTGGATGTAAGAAATGTAGTGCTGGTAGCAATAAGACTGCAAGTGGTACGACTCCTACAGAGGGAAGAACGATTGCAGCAGATACAAGCATTTTACCATTTGGCACACAGGTTGTTATCGACGGTATTGTCTATACAGTAGAAGATCGTGGTAGCGGAGTGAACGGTAATCATATTGATATTTTCTTCGCAACACATAAGAAAGCAATGGAGTTTGGTACAAGAACGATGAAAGTATATAAGTATTAATTGGAATAATGATTTCAAAGGCTGGTTACACAGAGGTTCTGTGATAGCCAGCCTTTACTTTTTGTATGGTATTCGTTACAATGGCAATAGAAGAGGTATGGTTTCTCTTTAAAAAATACTTTTGATAAAATTATAGATAAAATATGAGTGGGGAATAGAGATGGGTCAGAAGATTTTATTAGTTGAGGATGATTTTGCACTTGCGATGGGAACCGAATATGCGTTGCAGGCAGAAGGATATGAAGTGATACATGCATCTAATTTGAGTAATGCACGTGCTGCAATGAAGGAAGAATTCGATTTGATATTGTTAGATGTTATGTTGCCAGACGGAAATGGTTATGATTTTTGCAAAGACATAAGAAAAGCCAACGCCTATGTGCCGATTATTTTTCTGACAGCGGTAGGTGAAGAGGTCAATATTGTACAAGGATTAGAGTTGGGTGCAGATGATTATGTAACAAAGCCATACAGAGTGAAAGAGCTTTTATCTCGAATTTCTGCAAATATTCGTAGATATCATATACAACAACAGAATGCACCTACGAATAGTTATTGTTTTGGAGTACATGAATTCTTCTTAAATGAATTTCGGCTACAGTGTAATCGTGTTAATGTGGAATGTACACCAAGTGAGCTCCGTCTATTAAAGGAATTAATAGTGCATGAAGGTCAAGTGCTAACCCGCAACCAGTTGTTGGAGCGTTTGTATGATGCAGAGGAAAATTATATTGATGACAATACCTTGTCGGTCTATATGAAACGTTTGCGGAACCGATTGGGAGATGACGCTGAATGGATTGAGACGGTGCGAGGTGTAGGGTATCGGTTTAAGAAAAGAGGTTAGTTGCAATTTTTCTATGTGAAATTAGAGTATGACGAATGGTAGGAATAATTGATGAAGAGTAATTATGAGCGTAATCAGTTTAGGATAAGGTATACGATTATATCAGTATTTTTTTTGATATTGATGTTATTTTTTGTGTGGTTTCAAAATGGTGAATTGACCTGGAAAAACAGTAGTGTTGTTTTTTTATTTCTTATATTTTTGATTGTGATATACATTATTACATACAGGAGGTTAAATCACCTATATTCAGAAGTAGAAAGCATTTCAGAAATGATGGTTGATATGATGGTGGGGAAAGAAGAGATTCCGGAAGAGCAATACAAGGAAGGAGCAGTAGGGATACTGTATTCCAATTTCTACAAATTAGTTGCTCTCTTGCAAGAGAGTAAAAATCGTGAGCTGAATGAGAAGATATTCTTGCGAGACATTATCTCTGATATATCACATCAGCTCAAAACTCCATTGGCATCCCTGAATGTATTTGTTGATTTGTTGCTAGAGGATAAAATTACGGATGAGGAGAAGAAACGACAGGTTTTGAGTGAAGCAGCGAATCAACTTAATCGTATGGAATGGATGGTTTTATCTATGTTAAAGCTTGCACGAATTGAAGCAGGTGCCATACAGTTTGAAAAGAAAAATGTACCGCTAAAACAGCTGTTAATGCAGGCATCTGAGGGTGTGCAATTCTTGACCAAGGAAAGAAAGCAAACGCTTCAAATAGAATGTGAGGAAAATATATCTTTGCTCTGCGATGGAGATTGGTTGATAGAAGCCATTATCAATTTGTTAAAAAATGCTTCGGATTATTCAGGGGAAGGAAAGCGAATTTGGATTGAGGTGGAACATACCAATGTTTACACCCGTATCTATGTAAAGGATGAAGGTGTCGGAATTGCAGAAGAAGAATTGCCGAATATATTCAAACGCTTTTATCGTGTACATCAGGAAGTGAATCCTAACAGCGTAGGAATTGGTTTATCCCTTACTAAGTCCATTATTGAAGGGATGGATGGAAGTATCCGTGTACAGAGTGAAGAAGGTGCGTATACCTGGTTTATACTGACGTTTGTGAAATGAGAAATGTATATTGAGAGAAAGGAAAGTGGTAATCTTGCATTGGCTAAAGAAGATATTGAAACCCCAATATAGAAAAACAAGATATACGAAAGAAGAGTATTTTCCGGTCGACGGTGAGTATTATTTTAAAGATTATGTGGATGAAATACTTACACCTTTGGTTAATGAGATAGGGGCCTTTCAATATGGCGGGAATTATAGGTGGTATGGTCCATGGGAAGGACATATAAGGAAATGTATTGTCTTATTTCTATTGAAAGGTGATAGTGCGATTTTTGAATGGGGATATAATTATGATTTTTTGCCTCATTATGAGAGCAAGAGGCTTCGTTATTACAGGACAGAAAAAGCAGTTTTTCATCAGCTTCGAGATATGCCAAAGGAATTTGTGGCGATGACAGAAAAGAAGGAATGGGGGAAGTATTTAATTCCTAGGCATGCGAATGATATAGAACAGTGGAGAGAAAAAATCCATGAGGTTTGGAGTGTCACAAAACCGCAGATAGAAGACTGGTATGCAAGAGTGAATACAATAGAGACAATGTGCGAGGAACTAGATAGACAGATGGAATATAAGCATTATTATGCTTTGTTTGTACCAGAGCAACAATATGTTAAGGCATTTCTTACAGCGTACCAGGGGGATATGGAAGAAGCAAATATATGTATTCAAAAGACGGCGTGGTATCAAGAAATGCAAGATGAAATGCGCGTTAAATTAATAGGTAAATTAGAAAACGTACTAGCTATAATGCATGAGGATATGAAAGGGGAAAGAGAAAATGAGCAAAAGTAAGACATTAGATAAGAAGATACTGAGTATATTTCTTGCGACTGCCCTGATGGTGTCGGGATTGACTATAGATACCAGAACAGTTATGACGGTAAATGCAGAAGAAAGTACAAGTGCATCATTAAGTGTTACCGCCTTTGTTACACCAGAGCAGTTGGTAAGTAGTGATAATTTTGCATTACATGGTGATTATACTGGAACGGCTCAGAAGGTGTATTTCGGAATGAATGGAAGCAGTCAGCAGACCTGGTATATCGCAGGGTCGGATGCGCATAACAGTATTGTATTGTTGTGTGACCCGGCAAAGCCGATGGCAAAGGGGGTAACATTTGAAAATGATTATGAGAACAACAAGACCTACATTGCAGGATGGGGCAACTATGAACCTTCACTTGATGAAGGTGCGGAGATATATCCAAACCACTACGGAGCAAGTGATTTGCGTGTGACCTTAAAGACATTGGAAACAAATACAAGTGTATTTAGTTTAAGTGAGCAGGCTATGATGCAGGAAACCACAATCCATACAAATGATGCAAAGAACAGTTGTACATATAGTACAACAGATAGATTGTATGCGGCGTATGGAGATTTTGATGAACCAAATGATACATATATAACGGTAGGCGCAAACAGCAAAGACAGTTTAAATGGAGGACTGAAAGTAAACTTAAAAACCGGACCATATGCTTACACAAATTCTGACGAAGATGCTTTCTGGCTGCGAGCACCGCATAACAACAGTGACAGGGCGCTCGTTGCGTATCCGGGACATTACGTGGTCAGTCGCGCATTTGAAAAGACTTTAGCAGTTGTGCCCGCATTCCGAATGAATCTGTCATCTGTGCTCTTTGCATCTGCTGCACCGGGAGTATCATCTAACGCAAGTCTGACGGATACCATGACCTTCCGTTTGGATGGTAAGGATAAGATTGCATCAAAAGCAGCTTATACCACAGGCGGAGTGGCAGTCAATTATGATGAAAGGGATGCAAAGGTATTCCTCTATGTGCAGGATGCGGATAGTGTATATTCTATAGAAATCACAGGAGATACTACAGTGGCACTTTCGGCTATGACAGAAGCAGGCATTACCAGCCTGACTGATGGCGATACAAAGATTTGGTTGGAGAAGTCAGAGGATAATGTAGCTTATGCATTGATGGCAGAGACAGCAAGTGTAACGCGGGTGGAAGCAGTGTCTGCTACATGTGAAAGTGGTGGAAATATAGAATACTGGTACTATACAGTAGAGGGAGTAACTTATTTTTTCAGCGATGGTGAGTGCGCCAATGCAGTAACAGAGAACAGCTTGATAATACAGGCTGATGGACATGATTATCAATTTGATTCATTCAAGTGGGCGGATGATGGAAGTGACTGCAAGGCAGTACTTGTTTGTGACAATGATGAAAGTCATATAGATGAAAGAGATTGTGTAATAACAAGGAAAATTAAGACAGCGCCTACCTGTACTGAAAAGGGTATCACAACCTACACAGCTACATATACAGATTCAGAAAGAACAAAGACGGATACAAAGAATGTCACGGATATTCCGGTTGTAGAACATACATGGGGTGAAGGTAAGGTGACCAAAGAACCAACTACAACCACAGAGGGTGAAAAGACATATATCTGTACTGTATGCGGTGCAACAAAGATAGAGAAGATAACATCTCTTGGCTTGCCGGAAGTGGGGAAAAAAGTAACCAGTGAAGATGGAAAAGCAATCTATCAGGTAACCGAATCGAAAGAAAGCGGTGGTACCGTAACCTACCTGGCACCAACCGATAAGTATGTAAATAGTGTTAGCATTCCTGCAACTGTTGAAATCAATGGTGTCCCTTACAAGGTAACTAAGATAGATGATAACGCATTTGCAGGCAATACAAAGCTTGTAACGGTTAAGATGGGAACCGGAGTAAAGACTATTGGTAAGAACGCATTTTATGGTTGTACCAAGTTGAAGAATGTAACTATCGGAAAGAATGTAACAACCATCGGAGATAAGGCATTCTACAAATGTACTGCTCTTACCAAGATTACTATTCCAAGTAAGGTATCTAAGATTGGAAAGAGTGCATTCCAGAATTGTAAGAAGCTAAAGAGTATTACCATTAAGACCAAGAAACTTACCACTAAGAAGGTCGGCAAGAACGCCTTCAAGGGTGTGGGAAGTAGATATTACAAAAAGGTAGTTGTGAAAGTGCCTAAGAAAAAATTTAAGGCTTATAAGACAATGCTTATCAAACGTGGTTTGAATAAGAATGCGAAATTAAAAAAAATAAAGTAATGCAACATGGGTATTTGTGAAGGGTTCTGCCAATGAAATTTGGCAGAACTCTCTATTTTTATGCCAGTTAATAAAAGTTAAGAGGGTACATTTTTTCTCAACACCACTTTGCATCA
>CAYTOQ010000017.1:0-16695 GCA_964439445.1 uncultured Clostridium sp.
CATTCCATAGCTCTTATAATTTGTTCCTGCTTTTTTTCGAAAATTAACCTGAGCTGTTGTAGTTCCCGGATAAGATATTTTATTCTTACAGGTCACCGCTGCCTGTGCTTGCATTCCACACATAGGAACACAAAGCATGCATATTAGCATAACCAACAAACCCTTCATTAAAATATTTAACCTTTTCTCACTTCTATTCTTACTCATCTGTACTCCTCTGCAATAATTCAACATAATAAATTGACATAACATAATTACATAATACTATACACTTCGTTATAATTCAACAAAAACATGTCATTTTTATTATTTTTTTTACATTTTATAGGCAAAAAATGACAAAAATCATCTTGAATACTTAACATTTCTCATAATATTATGTCACCATTGTGAAAATATAATGAAAAAAAAGGCAAAGCCTGTATCTCTCTACATTCCTCTGCCATCTTTTTCATTATACTTATTTGCCTTTTTGTATTTGCTCCGCCAAATCATTGAGATATACCCAGCGTTCCATCTTTTCTTCTAACTGTTGCTCTAACTCTTCCTTTTCCATCGCAAGTTCTTGAAGCTTAGTATATTGGCTGGCTACCGCCACCATTTCCTGCTCTATTTGTTCAATCCGTTCTTCCAAAGTAGCGATATCTTCATCAATCGTTTCATATTCCTTCTGCTCCTGATAAGAGAACTTAAGCTTCTTCTCCCGGTTACCCTTCCAGGTTGCTATGCTGTCACTCGTCTTTTTCTCTGGTGCTTTATCTGAATTTGATAAAGTAACTACTCCATTCATAAAGGTTCCATTTGCCATAGCTTTTTCCATATAGGTTGTATAATCCCCTTCATATTGAGTAATAACACCATTTGCTTCAAAGGCAAAGATACGGTCCACAATCCGCTCAAGAAAATACCGGTCATGGGATACCGCAATAACGATTCCCTCAAAATAATCCAGATAATCCTCTAAAATTGTCAAGGTTGCAATATCCAAATCATTGGTTGGCTCATCTAAAATCAATACATTAGGAGCTGCCATCAACACCTTCAACAAATACAATCTCCTACGTTCTCCACCAGACAACTTCCCAATTGGATTGTACTGTATATCCGGAGTGAACAAAAACCGTTCACACATCTGGGATGCCGAGGTCAAGCCTTTACTGGTACGAATGTATTCTGCTACATTTTTAATATAGTCTATCACCCTTACATTCGGATCCATATTCTCTGCCATCTGTGAAAAATATCCGATTTGTATTGTTTCTCCCATAGTGATTGTTCCCGAATCCGGCATTTCTTCTCCCACTAACATCTTCAGCAAGGTGGTTTTTCCACAGCCATTTTCACCCACGATTCCAATTCGCTCATTCCGAATCGTATAATAGGTAAAATCCTTAATTAGCGTTCTACCTGCATAGCTTTTTGATATATTTTCAATTTCTATGGTTTTCTTTCCCAAACGAGATGCTAAGGAATCCATTTCCACCTGCTTATCCTGCTCTGGTGCTTTCATAGACTGCATTTCGTGAAATCGTTCTAATCTGGCCTTTTGCTTGGTGGACCGCGCCTGCGCCCCTCTCCTTACCCACTCAATCTCCGTGCGTAATATACTCTGCACTTTTCGATAGCTTGCCGTTTCACTATCTATTCTTTGTTGTCTAAGCTCTAAAAAACCCGAATAATTCGTCTCATAAGAATAAATGTTACCTCTATCAATTTCCACAATTTTGTTCGTTACCCGGTCTAAAAAATAACGGTCATGTGTTACCATAATCAGCACACCATTATACTTTTGCAGATATTCCTCCAACCACATCACCATACGACTATCCAAATGATTGGTTGGCTCATCCAATATTAAAATCCTGCTTGGTGCTAATAAAGTTCTCGCCATTGCGATACGTTTCTTTTCCCCACCTGACAAAGGTTCAATCAACGCGTCCACATCCTCAATATAGAGTTTCTTTAATATCGTCTTTGCTTCCGTTTCAAGACTCCAATTCGGATTGGTACTAACCTTGTCCCTACATACATAGGACAGAATTGTATCTCCTTGCTCAAACTCTGTATTTTGCGCAAGATAAGCAATGTTAGCCTGATTATTTTTAATAACTTGTCCTTCATCCGGTTCTTCTAATCCTGCCAACATTTTCATAAACGTGCTCTTACCAGAGCCATTTACTCCAATGATACCAATCTTGTCTCCTTCATTGATACCCAGACTGACCTTATCGAATAACACCTTATCTCCATACACCTTTGTAATATTTTCAACGTTTAATATGTTCATGGTGATTTTCTCCCAACAATTCTACTTTCGTATGCTGATATCGCTACAGTCTACGACAGCTTATCCAATTTTGCCATATCCTGTTTTCTCACATTTGCACGAATAAAAACTCCATCCTCACGGTATTCCTCTTCCAGAAGCTGCCCATAGGTTCGAATCTCTGCCAGCATAGCAGTTGCTCGATACGGTAAAACCTTTTCTACATAAACTTGCCCCTCAGCAATTTTCTCTTCTATAGATTGAAACAAATTCTCCATACCCATTCCATATCTTGCAGATACCAACACAGTAGCGTCTGCACGCAAATCCTTTAGAATCGGTCTGTCATTCAAACAGTCTATCTTGTTAAACACTGTAATAACGGGTTTATCTTTAATCTCCAACTGTCGCAAGGTTTCATACACCGCAAACATCTGACGATCCATATCCGGATTCGATGCATCCACCACATGTAGAATGATATCACTGTACTTCGCTTCCTCCAAAGTGGAACGAAAAGCCTGTATTAAATGATGTGGAAGCTTCGAAATAAAACCAACCGTATCAGTTAACATAATATTCTGACCGTTAGGTAGCTTGAGCATCCTAGTGGTCGGGTCTAAGGTCGCAAACAGCTTGTCCTCTGACAACACCTCTGCATCCGTCAAATAATTCAATAACGTAGACTTCCCAGCATTGGTATATCCCACAATACAAACCACCGGGCTACTATTATTATTTCTCAGCTTTCTCTGGGTCTCTCTGTGTTTTTTGACAGCCTCCAACTCTCGCTTCAACTTAGAAATTTCTTCTCGAATCAATCGACGATCCATCTCTAATTTTTTCTCACCGGGACCTCTTGTTCCAATTCCACCACCAAGCCTAGAAAGAGAATCTCTAAGCCCTACCAGCATAGTTGCATTATATTTTAACTGTGCTAATTCTACCTGTATCTTACCTTCTCTCGTGTTTGCCCGTGCTGCGAATATATCTAAAATAATCATCGTGCGATCCATAATTTTCGTATCCAGAATCTGAGACAAATTCTTCATTTGTGCAGGAGTTAGCTCTGTATCGCAAACAATGCCTGTAGCATCTAACGCCACAAGCATTGTCTTAAGTTCTTCTAATTTTCCTTTTCCAAGATAAGTCACTCCATTTGCATACTCCAAGTTCTGCGTCAAAGTACCCACCGTTTTCGCACCAGCCGTCTTCACCAATTCCGACAATTCTTCTAAAGAAGCATCTGAAGCACGCTCCTTCTTTTCATAAACGGCAACTAATATTACTCGTTCTTCCTCTTGCTTATTATCAAAAAATTGTGCCATATCTCCTCCGACTATTGCTCTGTTATCGTCTGTCTCGTGTACAAAATATCAAATTCATTTCTACCACTGTCATCATGAGGATACATCTCTATAAACTCAAGGGCTTTTTGATAAGCAGTGTTATAATCTTTTATCTTTTCATAATATACAATTTCATCAAACAGAAGCTCCTTGATATTCGACTGATCTTTTAAATTCTTTCCAATCTCAATATAAGACAATGCCTCATCTAACTTACCTTCATCCAAAGCAATCGCTGCATACTGTGCATACATAAAGCTGTTCATCGGATTATCCTTCAGAAATACATTGTAGTAAATCTGCATATTTTCCAAATCACCAGTTTGTCCATAACAGCTACCTACATATAACACTAAATCCTTATATCCATCCTCATACGCCTCTAAAAGAATGGGCAAAGCACTTCTGTATTCCTCCCAATTATAAAGCTGTAGTCCGTAAGCAACATTTTGCAAATAGTCAAGGTCTTCTATCTCCTCTTCATCTGACCACAAACGAATATAATCATATTGCTGACAAGCATATCCATATTCTCCAATATTAATATAGCAATCCGCGAGATAAAAACGCACATCATTATCAAAGGCTTCTAACAAAGGAAGACTTGGCCGCAACGCTTCATAAAACAAATCTATCGCACCACTGTAATCCTCTTGCTCATACAAGGAAATTGCCTTTTCACGCATATTATATTTCAATCCAAAGGATACTCCATAAAAAATTACAACTATGCAAATCGCCAATCCAATCCGTTTAAATAACCCTTTTATTGTGAGAGGTTTTCGTTTCTTTCGTTTTTTCTTTGGCTTATCATCTTGAAATTCATATATCCCAAAAACGTCTTTTTTATTCCTTCTGCCCATTCTACTTACCTTTCTTTGAAAGATTCCCAAATATTATATCATATCCTGCACTTCCCGAAAAGTCTATTGAGACACCTCTTGCTCCAATGGCTTAATTTTCTTGCGATATAATCTCACAAAATATACCACACTTAGACCTAATGCAACCAATTCTGCGATTGGGAACGCCCACCATACCATATTGATATTACCAGTCAATGAAAATGCATATGCAGCAGGTAATAAAACCACCAACTGTCTACATACCGAAATAATTAAGCTATAATGACCATTTCCCAATGCCTGGAAGCTTGATATTAATATAATACACACTGCTGCAATTACGAACGACCAGCTAATAGTACGAAGCGCCGGTATTCCAATTGCCAGCATTTGCTCGGAAGCTTCAAATATACCTAAAAGCTTATCTGGTAGCGTTTGGAAAATAATCAATCCAATCGCCATAATAATAAATGCATACATTATACTTAATTTCATCGTCTTGGTCATACGCTTCTTGTTCTTTGCGCCATAATTATATGCAAGTATCGGAACCACAGCATTATTCATTCCAAATACCGGCATAAAGATAAAGCTATTCAGCTTGAAATATACACCAAAGACTGCTGTTGCAGTAGATGAAAAGGTGAGTAAAATCTGGTTCATACCAAAATTCATAACTGAGCCTACCGACTGCATAATCATTGCAGGAAAGCCGACCACAAGGATTCTCTTGATGGTAGCAAAACGAGGGCGAAGTCCTGCCAAACTAAACTGAATTTCTTTGTTAAATTTCAGATTAAAGAATAACGCAAGTATAGCTGCAACCGCTTGTCCACAAACAGTAGCAATTGCTGCACCTGCCGTTCCCATAGCTGGTAACCCAAAATAACCAAAGATAAAGATTGGATCTAATATAATATTGGTAATCGCACCTATCATCTGAGTAATCATGGAATACAAGGTTTTTCCTGTAGACTGCAATAGACGTTCTAATATCATTTGAGCTATCATCGCAAAACTAAACATCATACAAATAGAAAGATAAGAGGTTCCTTCTTTTACTATAGACGCATCCTTTGTCTGTGCAAGAAAATAACTCTCGCAAAAAAATATTCCAAATATCAAAAATACAATCGCACCAATCATAGCAATAAACAGACCATTCATAGCTGCACGATTCGCTTCCTTAAAATTCTTTTCCCCTAGGCTCTTAGAAAGCAATGCATTAACGCCTACTCCTAAACCGCCAGTAAAGGAAACCGTTAACATCTGTACTGCAAATGCTAAAGATACTGCTGTCAAGCAATCCTCACTTACCTTTGCAAGAAACCAGCTATCTACGATATTATAACAAGCTTGCACCAACATAGATAACATCATCGGCAACGCCATCGTAATCAATAAACGATTTACCGGCATCGTTCCCATCTTATTCTCTTTCACACTTTGTTGTGTATTTTCCTGACTCATCTTATCCAACTCCTCTTCCTAATCAGTATGTCTATTATTGCTCTTCTCTCCACAATAATTATTCCTCATACGTGATAAAAAACGCAAACTTCATTGTACTCAATATCTTTAACGAATGCAAGTCATTTTATCACAACAAAGCTTCCTCAAAATCAAATGGTATAACGCACCACGAAATGCTAACAGAAGTATTTGCATGATAAAAGACAGGTCACGAAGATTCTTCATAACCTGTCTTACTCTCTTACATATTATTCACAACACTAAGATGCCGGAGCCATTTCCTTTATTGTATTTTTGTTGCAAATATATTCCTCCACTTCATCCTTACTAATTTTCAAACTAATTGCAAATTCACCATATAAAGTGTCCTGCGCCTGCTTAAGATATCGCTCATCACACGCAGACATCTTCTTTCCTTGAGCCAAACGTTCTGCCTTTCTCTTTCGAGTTGTATTGATAACACGAATCAACTCACGACAATCACAAGACTTTACAGCCTCCTTGTATGCCAATTCTCTTCTCTTATCATCCACAACTTCAATCTCTTCAATTCGATCCATTTCGTCAATCAGTCTACACACTTCATCTTTACTGATCACCGGTCTCATCACGACCCTCTGATTATCCACAGGTGTAAAAACTCTGCTTCCTTTTGTATATAGTGGTAAAAGCGTATAATAAACTGTATCGTTATCGATACCACTCATATCCATCGGTCCAATCTCTTCAACTCTACATACACCATTCAATCCATAAACGATATACTCACCAATCTTAAACATCTTACTCCTCTCTTTCTAAAATCTCGTTAACGCTTCACAACTAATACAATCATAACAAATTTTCTTAGTTTTTGTAAGTTATTTTCCCAATTTTTGACTTTTTCTGCATTTTTCACACTACCGAAACATTTAATTGTGCATTTTTACAATATCCGTTCTTTTACACCTTACAATTTATTCTAATTCTAGTATCTCACATACTTGCACAAAATATACAAATTCTACTTTTATTGCCATATTCTCTTATGTTAAAATATATTTATGCGATATTTTTATACAAAGGAGGACTATAAATGAAAAAATTTCCTATCATACATACTTTTATCTTCTTATTTATTTTCGCACTTGCAGCAACCATTTCTTTCATACCAACGCAAGCTGCAACAAAGCTTAGTAGCAAAACCATTACCATGGTAAAGGGACAAAGCAAAACAATCAAGATAACCGGCAGCACCAAACGCCCAAGCTGGTCTAGCTCAAACAAAAAAATTGCTAAAATATCCCGCAAAGGAAAATATTCGGCTAAGATTACTGCAAAGAAGAAAGGTACAACCTACATTTATGCTAAAGTCAACAAGAAAAAATATAAATGTAAAGTAAAAGTGGAAGCTCCGTCTATTAATAAAAAGAACATTATTTTAGATGAGGGAAAAACCTTTCAACTGAAAATCAAAAAAACAAAGCAAAAGATTTCTTATATAAGTGCGAACCCTGCAATTGCAACAGTAAATACGAATGGGCTAGTCACTGGCATTTGTGCCGGTAATACCACGATAACGGCCACCCTCGCCTGTGGAATGGAATACACCTGCACAGTAACCGTCCAAGCTACAGCAAATGGTGAACCGAGTGCTGAAACAGCAAGTGTTGATGCCGGAGAATACTCCATCGGAGTAAAACATACCGGTGATGGGACCTATTACAGTGGGGGCTATGTGGGAGGTTGTTGTAACCTCGATGCAATTGCCAGTAACTATTATGTAGCAGCAATTAACAAAATTGATTACAGAGCAGGAAATCTTGCTGGTGCATATCTAAAGGTGACTGGTCCAAATGGTAGCATCAACGTGTTAATCACCGACACCCTAGCAGATGGTGAAGGAAAAAAGGGAGACATTGATTTGAATCAAGATGCATTTGCTCAGATAGAGCCTTTAGTAACCGGAAGAATGACGGTTACCTGGGAGATTATCCCTCTTCCAACCGACCAGCCAATTCAATACGTATACAAATCAACCAGTACACAATATTGGATGGAGGTACAGGTTCGCAACCACCGTTACCCTGTAAAAAAATTAGAGATTCTGGACAGTCAAGGCAACTATGTAGAATTGGAACGCCAGGAATATAATTTCTTTAAGATGGATAATCCCGGAACAGGACCATATACATTCCGCGTCACAGACATATACAATCATGTATTAATTGATAGCAATGTACCACTTAGTCCTAGCGCCCCAGTAAATGGTGCCACTAATTTTCCTTATTAAACCAATTCAAAAGAAAGCAAACACGTATACTATGAGAATTGAGTATAGATTGGCTTAATTGTATAAAAAATATCGCCGTTTTCACGGCGATATTTTTGTTTCAGTCAACCACTCATATTATGTAAACTTATATTGTTTTAGTAATTCAGCTTCTTCAAAAACTCCTGCGTTCTTGCATTCTTTGGATTCTCAATTACCTCTGCCGGAATGCCCTCTTCTACAATCACACCCTCATCCATAAATATTACTCTGTCAGAAACTGCCTTCGCAAAATCAATCTCATGGGTAACGATTACCATCGTCATTTTTTCTGCAGCAAGCTCTTTCATAATTTTTAAAATCTCTGCTGTAAGCTCCGGATCCAGTGCCGATGTCGGCTCATCAAAATATAACATCTTGGGTTTCATTGCCAACGCCCTAGCAATCGCAACACGTTGCTGCTGTCCCCCCGAAAGCTCACACGGATAGGCATTCTCTCTATCCGACAAGCCAACCTTCTCCAACAACTGCTTTACTTCCTCATACACTTCCTTCTCATCCCGCTTCTGAATGCTTACTGGTGCATCCATAATATTCTTTGCCACAGAATAATGTGGAAATAAATTAAAGTTCTGAAATACCAGACCAAAACAATTACATACCTGTCTCAGTTCTTTCTGTGTCGGATAGACAGAAACTCCATCCAATTCCCTCACGACCTCTTCCTCCAAATAAGAGATCGTTCCACCATCCATTCTCTCCAAAAAGGTTGCGCAACGAAGAAGTGTGGATTTACCGGAACCAGATGGTCCAATAATCGAAACCACCTCACCTTCCTTAACAGAAAAGCTAATATCCTTTAATACTTCCTTATCACCAAAATTCTTTTTCACATGATTCATCTCAATTACATTCATATCTTAGTCTTCCTTCTCGCTCTTATCTATACTGACCTTTGTCTTCTTATTCAGATTCAACACCGACCATTCAACTGATTTGTACTATTTTTCTTTGTAATCCAAACACATTCGCACCTCTGTAAATGGACGTACGTAAGTATTTGCTACTTCTACATGTGCAGGATGTCCCTGATATCCCTTCAAGGCTTCTTCACTTTCCAATACACTGTCTAGCATAACATCTGCATTAGAGGATTCCATCTCATTTATGACAATCTTCAAACTCACCAGTCCCGGAACCTTTCCCACTAATCCCTCTAGCTGTTCCTTCATATCACACAAAATCTTATTTTTCTCATCAGCCGTTAAGCTTTCTTTTAATTTCCACAAAATCAAATGGCGTACCATACCGTTCCTCCTTATATTTCCTATTATTACACTATTCTTAATCTTACTACATTCCCAAAAAAAAGAAAACCTCTTTCTGGAAAACCTTGGGCAAGCATCCATATCTATAGCCATTACAAAGAGCAGGACATACTTTTTTCACACAACAAAAACATTTTGAACACATTTTTTTCACATTTTACAAGTATAGTATGTGTTGTAAGAGCTTTTCATATAGTACAACATAGTTGTACTGAAATCCTCTCCCCCCTCATTAAAAGAAGGTCCGGAATTCATTCCAGACCTTCTTATTTTTTTGTCATTCTTCATCTTCATAACCCAAACAGACAATTCTTCATATTCAAAGGAATCCCCTTCATCAAATTATCCTTACTGCAAACTCAACAAATACACAAAATATGCTGCATATCCCACAAGCATAATCACACCGTGTGGACGCTTTAACATTTTGCTCTTGAATGTACAAACCCACAACAAAATTCCGGCAGCAATTGCAATAATTGAATCAATAATAAAGTTCGCTTCAAATAATACAGGTGTAATCAATGCAGATGTACCTACAACGAATAAAATATTGAAAATATTACTTCCTACAATGTTACCAATCGCAATGTCTGCATTACCCTTTCTGGCAGCAGATACAGAAGTAAATAATTCCGGCAATGATGTTCCAAGTGCAACAATCGTAAGACCGATAAAGTGATCACTTAATCCCGCTGCCTTTGCGAGATTGGTCGCTGCATCAACAGTCACATCACTGCCCCATACAACTAATACAAGACCAACGATTGCCAAAACAATCAATAGCCAAATCGGCTTTGCCTTCTCTTCCTCTTCCTCTACCGGCTGAGGGTTGTTCTTTGCCACAATAAAAAGGTATACAAGGTAAGCGATAAATGCAACCCACATAATCACACCTTCCATACGGCTTACATCGCCACCTATGTATCCCATTACCATCAGCATCAATGTAATCAACAACATAATTGGAATTTCGATTTTAAGAGTAGATTGAGCCATCTTTACGGAAGTAATCAACGCAGTCACACCTAATATAATCAAAATATTAAGAATGTTACTTCCCACAACGTTACCAATGGTAATGGCTGCACTTCCCTTCAAAGCAGCAGTAATACTAACCGCAGCCTCCGGTGCAGATGTACCCATCGCAACAATGGTAAGACCAATTACCATCTGTGGAATTCCGAATTTGTCCGCAATTCCTGCTGCTCCGTCAACAAACCAGTCAGCACCCTTTACCAACATGGCAAATCCAATCACCAAAAATACAAATTGAATCAATAGTTCCATTTTCTTTTCCTCCTTAGTTCATAAAATGTTTTCATCTTAAGTATTTTGGAACATAAAATACTATTTCTTTATCACCCTTGTAAGCTGTATCAACACAGTCGGCAAAATTGCCAATCCTATAATATATACAAACTGAACCCCCGATAAGGTTGATACCAAAAATAAATTTCTCATAAATGGCACAAACAGCACCATCGCTAAAAGTAAAACTCCAAGAGCAAATGCTCCAACGCTCCAACGGTTACTCATAAAACCGATGTGAAATATAGACTGGTTACTTCTACAGTTAAATCCGTGGAATAATCTTGAAAGCGTCAATGTTGCAAATGCCATTGTGCTTGCCATTGCCGCATTCTCCTTCAAGCCAACATAAAATGCTACCATAGTAACCACAGCTATCATCAAACCATAACCCAATAAATGTAGTACAAAATCCTTGGTCATAATTCCTATTTTCGGGTCTCGTGGTTTATCCCGTAAAAGCTTTTTATCTGTTGGTTCCATACCGATTGCAAGTGCAGGTAAGGAATCCGTCAACAAATTAATGAATAACAAATGCACTGGTTTAAATGGTGCCGGGAGTGCCATCAGACAACAGTACAACACCGTAAAGATACCTGCCATATTACCTGAAAGTAAGAATTGTATTGCATTTTTAATATTGCGGTATACATTTCTACCATTCAATACCGCCTTGATAATCGTTGCAAAATTATCATCTGACAAAATCATAGCCGAAGCATCCTTAGAAACCTCTGTTCCGGTGATGCCCATTGCCACACCGATATCTGCTTTTTTTAGAGCCGGTGCATCATTTACTCCATCCCCTGTCATGGAAACGATGTTACCTCTTCTCTGCCAGGCATCCACAATGCGGATTTTGTTTTCCGGCGAAACTCTGGCATATACCGATATCTGTGGCAACACTTGGTCTAACAGTTCATCTGTCATCGCATCTAATTCCTGACCAGTCACTGCCAAATCACCTTCGCTGAATATCCCAATCTGCTTTGCAATCGCAGAGGCAGTCACCTTATGGTCACCTGTAATCATGATGGTTTTAATACCGGCAGCCTTTGCATCTGCTACCGCCTGCTTAGATTCCTCTCTTGGCGGATCAATCATAGAGACCAAACCAATAAAGGTATATCCATTTTCGTTTTCAAAGGATAAAGTGTCTTCTTCATCCACTTCCTTATATGCAAATGCCAAAACACGCAACCCATTTTCTGAAAAGCTTTGATTTTGAGCTATAATTGCTTCCTTGTCCTGCTTAGTCAGCTCTCGCACTCCCTCGGTAGTGGCTATTTTTTCAATGCGGTCAAGCAATACATCCACAGCACCCTTTGTCAGTACCGTTGGCACCCCGTGAAGCTGGTACTTTGTACTCATAAGCTTTCGATCGGAATCAAATGGCAGCTCCTCCATTCTAGGCATCAAGCTTCTGATTACCTCTTCATCAATCCCCTTCTTGGTAAGACCTGCATTTTCTGCTAAAATAAGCAGACAGGACTCTGTCGGATCTCCAATTCCTTTTCCATCCTGAATGCTTGAATCATTATTCAAAATTGCTGTATACAAGAGATATCGATGAAGCTGAATCGTCAAGTCTAATTCCTTTGGTCGGATACATTTTCCATCTATATAAATATCTGTTACTGTCATTTTGTTCTGTGTCAGTGTTCCTGTCTTATCGGAACAGATTACAGACACACAGCCTAAGCTTTCTACTGCTTTTAACTCCTTCATAATGGCATGATCCGTCGCCATTTTCTGTGTTCCCATCGCTTGTACAATGGTTACAATCGAGCTCAACGCTTCCGGAATCGCAGCTACCGCTAACGCAACTGCAAACATCAACGAATCCAAAACTGGTACACCCTGATACATCTGTAGGGCAAATACCACAACACAGATTACCATAATGATAACTGCCAAGCGCTTACTAAATCCATCCAGACTTACCTGTAGTGGTGTTCGCTTTTCCTTTGTCGCATTCATCAAACCTGCAATTTTACCCATCTCCGTCTGCATTCCTGTTGCAGTAACCAAAACTTCAGCTCGTCCATAGGTAACTAATGTTCCCGAATATACCATATTAATGCGGTCACCCAATGCTAAGTCGCCATCTAGTACCACATCTGCCTTGTCCACATTTGTAGACTCACCAGTTAATGAGCTTTCATTTACTTGCAGCGAGTAATTGTGTAGAATTCTTCCATCTGCCACAATCATATCTCCTGCTTCCAGCAACAACAAATCTCCTGGCACCACTTCTTTCGAAGCAATTTCTATCTTCACCCCATCTCGAATCACCTTTGCACGGGGCGATGATAATGCCTTCAAGGAATCCAATGACTTTTCCGCCTTTACATACTGCACCGTACCAAGTATGGCGTTTAAAATGATAACCACAAAAATAACAATGGTACTTTCCAC
Source organism: uncultured Clostridium sp. (assembly GCA_964439445.1). Lineage (GTDB taxonomy): Bacteria > Bacillota > Clostridia > Lachnospirales > Lachnospiraceae > CAG-590. The sequence goes on from CAYTOQ010000017.1 coordinate 13,242, forward strand.
ATTGCCTGACAGCATAGAAATCACTGCTGCCGCAATCAATATAATAACTAGCAAATCACAAAACTGCTCAAAAAACACCTGTATTGCTGTCTTTCGCTTTCCTTCCTCTAAGACATTGTCTCCATACTTATCTTGTCTTTCTTTTACCTCTTCACCAGACAAGCCCTTCTCATTCGCACATATATAATCATAAAGTTCTTCATTTTGCATCTGATAGATATCTTTCATGTATATCTCTCCTTTCACGAACCCAAACCCAATATATGTGTCTGATTTTCTTTAATTATTCAATGGATATGCGTAGTATGTCACCACCCTACCCTTATCATTTACTTATAAGTCTATCCATATCTCTGAGTAAAAAATACATCCTTCATCTTTTTTCTCCTTTTTTGCACGCAAAAATAACACGAAATGTACTACCACATCTCGCATGAAATAATAGATAAAGCTACGCTATTTTCTTTTTTCCGTCCATTCCGTGGATATAATACAACAGACATCGAAATGGCATAGAAAGCCCAACACCGCCTGTTGCAATAAGAATCATAACAATTGAAAATAAAACTACCTTAAATATAACATCTAACGTAGCAATTGACACTTTATGTCGTTCCGAATTTCTATAAAAACTCTGGGAGCGCTTAAAAAATGTAGAAGATAAACGGGCTGATGGATTTTCACTCAGATAATCCGGTTTCTCAATACTACTATAGCCTCTGTTCACTTCATAAGAACCATTTTCCACTAACGCTGAAATCTGAACCTCTTGCGAAAGACGTGTGAATGCTGACAATGCATCAACTGTATTATCAATTCTCATAGTTGACATAGACATAATAACAATCAAACATATTGAAAACAATATCTGATATCTTTTTGCCATAATTCACATCTCCTTTCCATAATTTTCAACTTCTCAGATTTATCAGAAGTATAACATAGAGAATAATTCTATGGCAAGAATATTCTTCTCTATGCAATTACATTCTGCTGTTCTTTTTGTGCAAAATGCCACTCCCTTCTTCCGAATCGAAATCTACCATTACATCTATAAAAGTTTTCTAATCCTTCTACCATGGCTATCTTTCTGGCAGACTATCCGCTACACAAAGCGCACCCCAGCCGACGAGAGAAGACGGCTGCATCTGTTGAAACGGCAATCTTTTTGCACCTCTTATTAAGCTTGCCCGAAGCTTTTCCCCGTAAAGATAGGGGTCCCGTCCCTCGACAATTCCATATTGCATCAAAAGCGCCGCCGCTCCTGTTACAAATGGTGCCGCAAAGGAGGTTCCGGAAACCTCCCGATATCCACCACCCACACTGCAGGTGTTAATTCCGACTCCCGGCGCCGCTAAGTCCGGCTTTGCTATTCTCTGTGGAATTCCCTGTTCCACACTTGGACCTCGTCCCGAAAAATTAGCAAAGCTACCATTACGCGAATTATAAGCAGACACCGATATCACATACCTTGCAGTAGACGGAATAACCAAAGTATTAAAAATAGATGGTGTCACAAAGGAAACCTCCGAAGAAGTACTCCCAGCTACCGGAAGCCACATATCATAATCTCCGGCAAATATTTCTTTTGCATAGATATGAATTTTCCAAATGCCACTGGTGATATATGTTTCCCTTGGTATCCATGAAATGTAGATTTCCTGCTCCGGATTATAAGGTGTCGGGTCACTGTAATACACCGCTATTTCCTCCATTGGCAAAGTATAATTTTGCACCCGTGCATAAGGAGACAATGGTCCCACCCGCCTTCCAGTGGGAGTTTCCAGCTCAATCTCAAACTCATCCAGATAATGCTTCCATATCTGTAAGTTAAAAGAGTTTACATAATCTCCTACATATAATTCTATTGTTTCATTTCTTCCGCTTTGCAGATTGCCAGATGTATGTCTAGCGGTAATTCCATCATTTCCTGTTCCCGCCACAATCGAAATCTTATGTAAACTTGAAACCGTATCAATATAGCGTTCCAAGATGGAATCCCCATTGTGAGCACCATAATTATTTCCATAACTGATATTAATGGCCAAAGGCATTCCTACCTCTATCGCATAACGGATCGAATAATCCATCGCCATCATCAACTGCGTCGTTCTCGGAAACCCTCTACTATCCGGATTTTCCATTTTCACTACAATAATCGACGCCTCCGGAGCCACTCCAACAATCTCTCCACCGGAAGCATTTCCATTTCCTGCCATAATTCCAAGCACCGCTGTTCCATGCCCGGTTCCATCAAATTGCGGAACAATGGTATTGCCTATTGTATTCGCTTCCCCTTCTTCTTTAACTATATCCACACCCAATGCACGGTTAATATCTGTTGCAGAATAAACACTTCCCACCGAAAAACCTGCCGGCGGATTTCCCGGAACCGTCTGGTCCCACATAGTAACAATCCTTGTGGTTCCATCACTATTGCGAAAATCCGGATGAAAATAGTCCACGCCAGAATCCAGACAAGCCACCAAGGTTCCAGTTCCCCTTAGATTGTAATCCGGCAATCGCACCCGGTTCACACAGGATGCAGAAATCCCCTCCATTTCCTCCAATATCAACGATTTCGGTTTTTCAATATAATTGATTTGCGGATAATCTGACAATCTGCCAATAAGCCGCTGCGGAATTCGTATCACTGCATACCCACCAAGGAGCTCTTCTACCGATACCCCAAGCTCTTGACGTATCGCCTCCAAGCTTCCTGTGTAACGAATAATCAACTCCCATTCCTCAAACTCTTCGCTATATCCTACATTTAAATCGAGACTCTTTTCCCGTTCCTCCTCGGGCAAATCAATGGCAATATTTAATTCCGGGCTAATCTTGCTTTCTGTCATAAAAAAATCCCATACTTTATCTCTTACAATAAAGTATGGAACTTTTGAAATTCTGTCCCTTTTTTCCTCAATTATCACTGAATCGTTTTGAACAAATCCTTTAACACCTGTTCTGCCGACATCTTCTGATAATGCTCTGGGTCCGACAAATATATATCACTTCCTGTAGTCGACCAGCGCATCTGACCATAATGTGAAAGATAAGCTTTCCCTTTGCTTACCTCCGGATAACGATTGTACCAGGATTTGTAATACTTTTTCATATACTTTTTAGCTAAGCGATATGCCTGACTGTTCTTCTTTCCTTCCGGAGTTGGAGTCCCACTCAGTTGTACTCCCGGCGGAGAAGAATGCACTAGAACAACACTTCCATCCTCACACTCACCAATTACAATCCACACATGACCACAACAAGAACATGTCGAACTCATTATGTCTCCCGCACAATAATTCTTCACCTTGTTGGCTGCACGGTATCGTCCAAAACCTAACTGAGCAAATTTTTGTGCCTGTTTGGATGCACTATATACATATCCTTTTTGATTATTCTCTGTATTCATCACATTATAGATACACCAGCCCACGTATCCGGAACAATC
>CAYTOQ010000017.1:16795-29702 GCA_964439445.1 uncultured Clostridium sp.
CTTACTATAGCTTTTCTTTCCATTCTTCTTATTTTGATAAGCCTTCACATAGTAGCGATAGGTCAACCCACGCTCTTTCCCCTGCAAAATCATTTTATTGCTCTTGGTCTGTGCCGCAAAGCGATATTGCTGGTTTGGTAATGCCTCATATATCCGATAGCCATCTGCCTTTCCCAGTGGCTCCCATGTTAATACTACATCACCATTTACAGTGGTTGACATAACACCTAACGGCTTCTCATTTCGAAAAGAAGCTGCACAACTATTAAAATCACATACATATATCATAATACATAGTATTACCAATATTATGACATTATTCCTTCTCTTTTTTGTTTTCTTCATATTCTTACTAATCCAATTGAATCTAGCTAACAGTGCGCCAAGCCCATCAAACCATTCTCCATTGTTTCCTTCAACTCTCCTAAATGTTCCCAAGCAGTCATCTCATTGGCTTCTTTTAAGGATAGCTCCACATTTCCTTTACCCGTTCCCCCGTCTTTTATCACACGAAAGGAATTGGTAAGCTCCTTTTCAAAATCTGCCATTATATGACATTTACTTTTCTAATTATAAGAAAAAAATGAACAATAGGCAAGGCTTCTATACTGCTTGCAAAAAATACCAGAAAAACCTACCAGAAGATTTTCTATAATTTTGTCACACCTTTTTACCCGACGCATATTATATCAGTGTAAAGAATATTTGGAGGAATTCCTAATGAGTGACTTATCAGCAAACAACTGTGGCTTTGGCGGTGGAAACTGCTCTTGCATTATTATCATCTTACTTCTTCTCTTCTGCTGCGGCGGAAATGATAATGGTTGCGGTAGCAACTTCTTTGGCGGTAACGATGGTTGTGGCTTCGGTGGCGGAAACTGCTCTTGCATTATCATCATCTTACTTCTTCTCTTCTGCTGTGGCAACAACAGCTCAAATGAAAGAAACAACTGCGGTTGTGGATGTGGATGCTAATTAACAATAGCATTTAACAACCGAAAGGGGACCTGACGGTCCCCTTTGTTGTGTATCGGTATTCTTATATTGTAGCTTTGCAACATCTTATCATTACACTGGCGTATTCGGATGCTTTCGCTCCGCAAGCTTTGCGATTGGTGCACCTGCCAATCGAATCAAATCCTGATACAACACCTCTCTTGTCTGTTCTGGCTTTATCTCCATATCTACGAAATGTCGTTGCAACACCATATCACTATTCATATATGCCTTACGATATTCTTCAAGCTGTTGTTGTAAAAATACTTCCTTTTCCACACCCTCTAATTGAGCAATCTGGCTATTACTGATTACAGCTACAGCACCTTCTGCCTTCATCACAGCAACCTGCGCCTTAGGCCATACATAATGACGATCCGCCCCTAATTGCTTACAGCCCATAAAGATATATGGTCCACCATACGCCTTTCGCAAAATCACAGTCAAACGTATCGTTGTGGCATTGGCATATGCCTGAATCATTTTCGCACCATGGCGAATCAAGCCCTTATGCTCCTGCTCTGCTTCCATAACAAAGCCAGTGGAATCTGCTAAGGTAATAATCGGTATGTTGTAGCAATCGCAATATTGCACAAACCTCGCCGCCTTATCCGCACCATCTACATCAATCGAACCATTCTTATATAAGGTCTGACTGGCAACAATACCAACAGTTATTCCGCCTAACAGTCCAAAACCAATTACAATATTCTTGGCGAAATCCCTTTGCACCTCAAGAAAGCTGTTATCATCTAAAATTTCCTCAATGACAGGAATCACATCATAAGTCTCTTCTATATCCTTCGGAATCAAAGTCGTAATATACGACAAATCCTTTGCACGATATGCATCGATTCGGTAATACCGGTCCTCACTATAGCAAGGTGGAAGAAGATCAATTAATTGTCTCACCTGTTCATAACATTCCCTCTCTGTATGTGCACGAAAATGTGCAACTCCACTAATCTCAGAGTGGATATTAGCACCACCAAGTTCCTCAATCAGATAATCTGTTCCTTGTACTTCATTAATTACCTTTGCTCCCGTCACAAACAAATTACTGATTCGATCAATGGTAAATACAAAATCCGTCAAGCCTGGTGAATACACAGCTCCTCCTGCACAGGTTCCCGCAATAATAGATATTTGTGGAATACATCCAGATGCCAACGCATTCATACGAAATAATTCTCCGCAACCAGCTACTGAAGCTGCTCCCTCCTGAATTCTCGCACCACCACCATCATAGATACCAATAATCGGTCTCCTTTGCTGAATTGCTTCCTTCAGGATTGCAATAATCTGTTTGCTATGCTGATAGCCAAAGGTTCCTCCCATACAGGTAAAATCCTGACCAAAGAAATAAACACGTTGTCCAAAAATATTACCATAACCAGTAATAACTCCATCGTAGCCAACTTCCTTTTCCTCCGGTATGTCATCCTTCGGATAATATTCTTCAAAGCTATCCTTATCAAATAAAAGACGTACCCGTTCTATAATATGCAGCTTTTCTCTTTTATGCTGCTTCGTTATGCTATAGGGATTCACCTGTCGTAAATACATAAATAACCTCCAATATATATGTATGGGTAAAATGTTATGTTGCACATAACATTTATTCTTCTAATATCATAACAAAAAAATGTAGAAAAAACAAACTTATCGTTTTATTTTACCTCAATTTATAGTAAAATTGATATAATAATGTGTTTTATGAACAAGATGTAAGACTTGTACCCGACAACAAGATTGTAAATTGAATCAAACAAGGATGGATATACCTATGACAAATGTGAACAACGTTGATTATACAAAAGAAAGTACATATTATCAGACAGGCACATCAAATTCTACCGCAGGAAACGAATTTGATGCAGTGCTTGAAGCAGAGACTACCATATACGCAACGGGAGAATCTGCTAATACATCATCGAATAACGATTCCCAGACAGTAATCAGTCCAGAAGAGTTAGACGCAATTTTCGAACAGGCTGCAAAGGAATACGGAATTGATGTGAATCTACTTAAAGCAGTGGCAAAAACGGAGTCTAACTTTAATCCAAATGCCACCTCTTCAGCCGGTGCCATGGGCGTTATGCAGCTTATGCCTGGCACAGCGAAATCACTCGGTGTGAATGACCCCTACAATCCGGAAGAAAATATTATGGGCGGCGCGAAGTATCTCTCCCAGATGCTTAATAAATACAACGGAGATGTAACCCTTGCCCTTGCAGCGTATAACGCAGGACCAGGCAATGTAGACAAGTATAATGGCATTCCGCCCTTTGAAGAGACACAAAACTATGTGAAGACGGTTATGGCCAATATGGGAAATACTTCTATAACCTACACGGCTAACAATAGCGCAACGACAGCTAGCACGGCTTCGACTGATACCGCCTATGTTTCAGCAAAGCCAGAGTCCAACACCTCTGAGCCTGATATCACTACCGTATACGCCATCGCTGCAAGCGATGTTACCAACCCGGCAAAGATGAGCTTAAGCTAATAGAAAGGGGATTAATATGATACGAGTTGAAAATGTAACAAAAACCTACAATAGCACCGTCCGTGCCGTAGACAACTTAACTTTAACAGTAAACAATGGTGAGATTGTAGGATTCATCGGACCAAATGGTGCAGGTAAAACCACTACCTTAAAGATGATGACCGGTATTTTGAAGCCTGACAACGGTTCTATTCTGATTAATGAATTTGATATGCAAAAGGAACCACTAAAAGCAAAACAGGTAATTGGCTACATTGCAGACAGCCCCGATATGTTTCTTCGTCTAAAGGGTATCGAATTTATGAACCTTATTTCTGATATCTACAAGGTTCCGACTGAAATTCGTCAAAAACGAATCAAAACCTTCGCTACCAGATTTGAGCTGGCTGAGGTTTTAGATAAACCAATGCAAAGCTACTCTCACGGTATGCGTCAGAAAATGATGGTAGCTGCTGCATTAGTACACGACCCGGAAGTATGGATTTTGGATGAGCCTTTAACCGGTCTTGACCCAAAGTCAGCTTATGCTTTAAAACAAATGATGCGCGAACACGCAGATGCCGGCAACTCTGTCCTCTTCTCTACTCACGTGTTAGAGGTTGCAGAAAAGCTTTGTGACAAGGTTATCATCATCAATCACGGTCAATCCCTATTCTACGGAACCTTAGACGAATTAACCTCTAAGTATCCTGATATGGATTTAGAAAAAATCTTTTTGGAGATGACTGCCCATGAATAAATATCTAAAACTAACGAAAACATTTATTACTGCCATCGGTATGAGCGAACCACAGGACAAGCGAAGAAAGGTTATGATTGCGGTTCTTTCCTGCTTCGGAGTCTTTGGTGTATTACTGCCTGTAACCATTGCAGTTGGCTTATTGGTCAAGCTAATGACAGAAACCCTGCAACCCATCGACTGTGAGTCTATGGGAATTCAGTTGATGTTCCACATCATTTGCCTGTTTACAGTTATATTTGGTATAAATGTTATCTTTAATGAATTCTATTTTTCCAATGATATTGAGTATCTGCTTCCTTGGCCGCTACGCGCTTATCAAATCGTAGCCTCCAAGTTCACTGCAGCATTTTACAATGAAAATATGATGCAATTTATGCTCGTATTAGCCTGCATTGTTGGATATGGTATCGGTTCCGGCATGGGACTTATCAATTGGATACTATCCATTATCGGTATCGTCACCTTGCCACTCCTTCCTCTCACCTACTGTGGAATTCTCAGTATGCTATTGATGGCGTTTACCAAACTTATCCGCAACAAGGATTTGATTCAAAGACTATCCGTTGCACTCATCTTTATTCTGGTAATTGCTTTAGTCGGTTCCATCGGCTTTTTGCAGGATATGGACATCGATACCTATGTACAAACACTTGCATCTGGCGACCAGAAATTTTTCAATACAATGAACATAATCTTTCCAAATGTTCCTTTGTTTGTAAAAACCTTTAGCGAAGGGAATTTTATCGCTTTACTTGGATATATCGCTATCAATATCGTTGCAATCGGGATTATGTTGTTGCTTTCAGAAGCACTATATTTTAGAGGTGTCATCGGAATGACCTCTTCTAGCTCTAATGCAAAGACAACAGATTTGGAGCATTTACTACGTAATTGCAAACAGAAACGGGTTGGTGTTTCCTACTTCTTAAAGGAAGTCCGAATTTTGGTTCGCACCCCGGTATTTTTTACAAACTGTATTGCCATCAACTTCCTTTGGCCAATCTTTGTATACGCAATGCTAAAGATTCAACATTATGAAATCTCCATTGCAAGCCTACGAGAGCTATATGCAAACAGGGATATCCGCATACAATTATTTTTCTTATTAGGAATCGTGGGAATATCCGTATTAGTCGCCTCTCTAAACAGTTTAAGCTCCAATGCAATCTCCAGGGAAGGTATGCATTTTTCCTTTATGAAGTATATACCTGTTTCCTATTGGACACAGTGGAATGCAAAGGCTGCAATCGGAATTGTATTCCCAGCAATTGGTGTACTAATATTCTTTATTCCAGTGTGCATTATCCTTCAGGTACCTCTGATACATATTATACTATATTCTTTACTATGTATTATGTCTATTACCTTCGTTTCCTATATGGGAATCTATATTGATTCCATTCAGCCAAAGCTCATATGGGACGATGAAATGAGCGCATTAAGAGAGAATTATAACACCTTCTTCTCTATGACAATCTCCATCGCTTTTACGGTAATTGTCTGTGTAGGAGGATTTTTCCTATTCTCTAATACGAACATATCTCTTGGAATGACTGCTCTAATTTTAATCATATTATTGGCAATTGCGAATATTATTGTATTTGCAATCACTATGAAATCAGGTATTCGCAATATACAAGAACAGGAAGAGACTTAATCTTTTCCTGTTCTTGTATGTTAGTATATATCTCGTAAAGTGTTAAAACTATGCTTTTTCCTACCTACTTCTTTTCCGTAATCATACCCTTCTCAATCAAAAACTCTGGTCGATAAGATAACTTTGCTTTTCGCAATCCCTCGTCTCCCAAATCCTCTTCGCGATTGACATAGGTATACTCTTCTAATTCATTGCGGACAAATTCCCGATTAATCATAGGATACGCACCTTGAACATTAGAAAATGCTTTTTCAAAATGAATGACAAAGGTGTCTTGTGTCAATGGTTCACCTAATGTAATCGCTATAATTTCCCCAGCAGCTCGCAATGCTCCACCCTTCATGCCTAGAGCATCTCTGTGTCGAATTGCATTAATCACAAGCTTTGACTCATCTATCTTATCATATTCCCAATTCTGTTCCTCATCCGCGCAATTTTGCAAGCACCATTTCATAGCCATTCTAGCACATTCTTCTACATTATCATCCGTAATCGGCTCATAAGACCAATCCGGATAATTTTCTTCGAAGCGATGAATATGATTCCGCTTTCCGTGAAGCTTTTTCCCTGATAACGTCGCCAGCTTTTCACGCATATACACATAATCACTATCCTGCCGCCTGCTATCCATTTGATATTTCCCCGGATACCACCTTTCTATCATTTCATACTCTTCTTTCAAAATACAATGCATTCGAAAAGCGTGTTTTTCCAAGTCTGCCAGCTCCACCAGCTTATCAAATAATCGTTTGGGATTGGTCGCATTTAGCAAATTACAGGAATAGGAGTATTCCCTTCCAAACCACCGCGAACGATAAATAATCTCCTTCTCCCAAAAGGCAATCTCTGTATTATAATGTCGTGCCCACAACACTGTGTTTGCTGGTGACATTTCACAATTTCGTTTTTGATTATTTTGCAGTGCACTTTTTATCTTTCCAATATCCATTATCGTTGGCACAAAAAATTCCATACTAACCTCTACTCTTCTTTATTGCATACTATCCCAACAGCTTTCTTTATATTATAAAATCTTTATGACATAAAGAAAGGGGATGCCTCATAAAACACCCCTTCCCTTATATTATATACAGTATTCTCTCTCTTATTCTGGACTTTCTAGTAAAACATCCACATCATTGTATCCATATTCTGTCAATGCCTTACGTAATTTCTGTTTCGTTTCTTCACTTGAATGAATGTGAACCAAACCAAACAATTCGTCCACATAACCAATCCACTTTTCATATACTTGATTACGAATCTGTGAATTGGATGTCAGCTCTCTTGCCTTACGAGCTTCCTCTACCGACTTTTCTTCCTTTTTGATAATCGGCTCATTCTTTTCTTCCTCAACCTTCTTCTCAGCCTCCACTGCTGCAATTACATTCTCTACACCAGCAGACAAAGTTCCGTGAATATCCATAATACCAGGATCATCCTTCTTCAATTCCTTTGCGGCTGTGATTACATCGGATTGCTTTTTCGAAAAGAAGTCCCCTGTCGCTCCTTCCACCTGAATGATATCATCTAATGGTACGGTATCCGCAACACCAGGCTGCTCAACCGGTTTTGCATCACTGCTCTCATCCATATTACCCTTGGTCTTCTCATCTTCTATGGTAGCTTCCTCTTGACTCGAAGTCTCATCCGCCATCATCTCGCGTTCTAACTCTTCCAAAAAACTCAAATCCATATCTTTAAAACGATTCTTTCCATAGGCAATCTGATTCAGCTCATCTGTACGAACCACACCGCAGTCATACATCTCTAAAAGCAACTCATGCATAGCGGTCTCCGTACTCTCAAAATAATGATAATAACGTTCCCTCTCGTCTTCCGCACAATTTTCCACTTCTCGTATATTGTACCAGTAATCCCTTGGGTCATCCGGATCCACCTTCTTCGGCTCATTCCCCTTTGCCCGTAGTTCTTGTATTCTCTTAACTTTTTTCTGACGTTTTGTATGAGAGTATAGCTTTAAAGACCATACTATCATATATATGAAAAATATAACTAATATCCCAATTACAAAATACTTCATTGCCATCTTCCTTAATTCTAGATTCCTATATGCCCTACAACATATATATTATTATACCTAGTCATTACTGGATTTTCAACCTCAAAAACTACTTCTTGATGGTTGGGTCTGTTGGATCCCAGGTTTGACTGGATTTTAATTTCTTAGCTTTTGGCTTATCAAATGGACCAGGATCTTTTTCGTTATTATAAATGATTACCTTAGTACCACTCTTACAGTTGTCATAAATCCATTTTGCATCACCAGCAGTCAAGCGAACACATCCGTGCGAAGCCATCGTTCCAAGTTTATTATACTCACCTACCGCCAAAGAATACTTATCATTTTTCCGGTTATAATATACGGAATGAAATAGTATGTTATCCACAATTCTTGTACACCATTGACCCCAACAAGGACCAAACAATTCATGCCAACGCATTTTTTCCTTTAATTTGAAGGTTCCTGTCGGTGTTGCACCACCTGTAGAACATACAAAGGATACTACCGGTATGGTATAACCTTTTTTTCCATCCTTTGCATAAACGGTCACGCAACATGCTGTTCGATTCACTTTTATCAGGTAGGATTTCTTCTGTTGCTTCGTCAGTTTTTTTCTGACATCTTGACTCAATTGACCTTTTTTGTTGAAATAATACTTATACTTACCAACGTAATTCCACCCAGTAAGTGCCTCATAAGTATTCTTGTCAAAATAGTATCTATTCTGGTCACCATCTCGCGTCCAGCCCTTTTTCAGATTATATTTTGATGAAAAATTATAATACTTTCCATCTACCTTATGAATGCCTTTTTCTTGAAAACGTTGACCGGTTTTCTTGCTAAAATAATAGTATTTCTTTTGTACCTTTACAACACCGGTATTAAGGGAATAATCCTTATTAAAATAGTAATAACTTCCTTCTATTTCTTTCAATCCACTCTTCTTATATAGTTTTCCGGTATCATCAAATAGGTATAGCTTATTGTCTATACAAAAAGCGCCTTTCACCGGTACACCGTCCACGTAATAGTAACTTTTCTCACTGTCCCAGCCTGTATTGGAGGTTACTGTTGTAGTCGCATCCGTTGTTCCGTCTGCAACCTCTGTAGCCCACACATCACTCTTCATCTGTAACACCATTAAAAAACTTATACAAAACAAAATACTTTTTAACCGTTTCATCGTTCTCTCCATAAATCTACTTTTTAATTTTTATCTTCTTGACCGCACTATATAAGCCATAATAGGTTTTTCCATCCACTTGACGATATGCACGTACTCTCACATAATAGGTCTTTTTCTTTTTTAGTTTCTTCACCGTATAGGATTTTTTTACAGTCTGAAGCTTCTTGGCCTTCTTAAATTTCTTGCTTGTGCCATACTGAATTTCGTAGCCATCTGCATTTTTTACTTTCTGAAAAGAAACCTTAAGCTTCTTACCTTTTACATTTTTTAGCTTCAGCTTGCTTACCTTGCCTGGTTTATAAGAAACCTTTCCACTTCGTTTATTGTACTCTCCTAGTACCCATTTACCAGCCGATGATAAATCCGATGTAGTCCAACCACTCTTTTTCGAGGTTCCTGCCTTTAGCAAGGACGCTGTTTCATCCTTGTTACTTAAACTCCATGCAAAGTAACTAATCTTATTCTCATCCAGCAAATCCAACCATTTTTTTGCCTCTGCTGTATCCATAGAACCAGCTCCACTTGACTCCGAAACACCGAACTCTGTCACCATAACAGGTAACCCATTGCTCAATGCTGTTTTTAACTTCTCACGATAAGAGTCTTTGTGGGTGGCAGAATAAAAATGTAAAGTATACATGATATTGTCATAGTTAAGTGGTGACTGGGATGCTACATCCACATCCTGTGACCAGGTTGGAGTTCCGACAATAATCAATGCATCTCCATCATTGCCTCGAATAATAGGAATCACCGTATTCGCATAAGACTTAATGTCCTCCCAGCTTGTCCCACCATTTGGTTCATTACAAATTTCATAAATGACATTATCATAGCTAGCATACTTTGCTGACATCTCTTTAAAAAACTCTTTTGCTTCCTTTTCATACTTCTTCGGAGTCAAATCACTGAGAATATGCCAGTCAATAATCACATACATACCAAGCTCCGTAGCCGCCTGTACGCCTGTATCAATTCTAGACTTCAAAGTAGTGCGGACCGTCTCATAGGAGTCACTCGCATGAGCCTTATCACAGTATCCATAATACTCTGTAGTATACATAGCAAGACGAATTGCATTTACACTGTAATCATCTCGCAGAGTCTGAAAAGCGGCTTTCGATATATATGGATATCCCACATCCCAGTTAATTCCATGGGTGCTGACACCTCGCAACTGAACCTCCTGTCCAGTCTTACTACTTACCAGCTTGGTTCCCTCTACCTTCAACGCTCCATTCGTCTCCACCGCCGTCGCCGCAGTGGATGGTGGCATAGACCAACACATTGCTATTACAAAAGCAAAAAACAGCAACTTACCTAACTGTATTCCACACTTCACTTTGGATGTCTTTCTTGTTTCTCTCATCCGTATCCCTCCTACTTTTCCATCTCTCCAAAATACATTCCTCTATCATGTTTTTCTTAAAACGTAAAGAAAATGGCAGCTACAAGCATAGCTGTCATTCTCTTAAACTCATTATATATCAGTTGGAATTCGTCTGTGTCTTCTCTTCTGTTGTACTCTCTTCTGAAAATTCATTATAAACACCTGTTTCATTGATAATTGCATCGCTGATACGCTGCACCTCCGCAGAAGGTGTATAATCTGTATCCTCTGGATACAAAAACTCGTGCAAATATTCCACATTGTGAATCAAATCCGCTGCAACGACCACACTACCCTTTGAACCCAATGTAGGCTCCTTATGGGATGCTGGGAAACCAATATTATCGCCCATCTCGTATTCTAATAAGTCACTTGCTAAGGATAAAATCTGTGTCTTTGTAATATTCGTAGCAACCATTGGAAATACTTCATTAACTAAGTTATTCAAGGTGTTCAAATCCGAACCCTTTGCCTTATCAATCATAGCAGAAATCACTGCACGCTGTCTCTGGGTTCTCTCAAAGTCACCATTACCAACCTTACGGATTCTTGCATAGGCAGTTGCCTGTGTACCATTCAAGGTCTGCTCACCTGCGGACCATACTCCTTCAGAATAGATGCCTGTAACCTGAACCTGTTCCTCAAGGTTCTTATTCAGATTATTAATCTCATTACTCTTCACATCAATGGTAACTCCACCTAGTGCATCAATCGCCTTTGTCAACGCTTTAAAATCTACTGCCACATAGTCTTTAATATTCAAATCCAGATTTCGATTCAATGTCTCAATCGAGCAAGTTGGTCCACCAAGCAAATACGCATGCGTAAACTTCTGTGTAGATGGATTGCTTGTTGCAATCTCCATAAAGCAATCTCTATATACCGATGCCATTCGAACTTCTTTGGTATTATTATTAATACTTACAAGAATTACCGCATCACTATGTGCTACACCTGAGCTAGTCAGATTGGCATTCTCCCTCGTATCCAGACCAAATAAAGCAATTGTCGTGTATGTGGTCTCCATCACTTCAGTAACCGCATCACTGACGCTAATTTCTTCCTTCTCAACCGGGTCATTCTCCATCAAATCCACCATATGATTAAAATAATACCATGCATAACCACCGATTAATCCAATGAATACCAATACCTCCAATAACAGTATCAAACCTAATCGTTTGTTCACACTCTTTTTGCTCTTACGCGACTTACTCATGAAACTTACTCCTCCTAAATGCTAGTTCCTTCCCCCACTATTCAACAGTAACCGATTTTGCAAGATTTCTTGGCTTATCTACATCCAAGCCCTTTGCAACCGATACATAATATCCAAACAACTGCAATGGAATCACGGCAAGAGACGGTGCAAAGCAAGGATGTGTCTTAGGCACATACACTGTAAAATCAGCCGTCTCCTCCATTACACAATTGCCCTTATTGGTCAAAGTAAAGATATAAGCACCTCGTGTCTTAACCTCTACAATATTACTAATCATCTTTTCATATAAATCAGGTTGTGTAACAACGGAAACCACTAATACATCATCTTCAATTAAGGAAATGGTTCCATGCTTCAGCTCTCCTGCTGCATAGGCTTCTGAATGAATATATGAAATTTCTTTTAGCTTCAAAGAGCCCTCTAAAGAAGTGGCATAATCAACACCTCTTCCCAAGAAAAATACATCCTTGGCATTTGCATACTTGCTTGCAAACCACTGAATTCTCTCTTTATCACCTAATATCTCTGAAATCTTATCTGGCAAGCTCTGAAGCTCAGAAAGCATCTCTGTGTATTCCTCTTCTGTAATAGAACCTCTTACCTCACCAAATAGCATTGCTAACAGATACAATGCCGCCAACTGTGTACTATAAGCCTTGGTAGTCGCAACTGAAATCTCAGGACCAGCCCATGTATATAATACATTGTCTGCCTCTCTTGCAATTGTAGAACCGACTACATTCACAACACCTAACACCTTAACACCCATATCCTGTGCCTTACGAAGGGCTGCTAAAGAATCTGCAGTCTCACCAGACTGGCTGATAATAATTACCATAGAATCCTTCTCTAATATCGGATTCCTATAGCGGAATTCCGAAGCCAAATCTACCTCTACCGGAATTCTTGTAATCTTCTCAAGCACATATTTGCTGGTCACGCCTACATGATAAGCAGAACCACAGCCAATAATATAGATTCTCTTCAAATTCTTAATATCATCCTCTGACATATTAAGCTCATCAATAACAATCTTTCCATCCTTGATTCTAGGACTAATGGTATCTAATACTGCCTTTGGCTGTTCATAGATTTCCTTCAACATGAAATGCTCATAACCACCTTTTTCTGCGGCCTCAACATCCCATTCAATGGTCTTTGTCTCTTTTTGAATTG
>CAYTOQ010000018.1:0-29619 GCA_964439445.1 uncultured Clostridium sp.
ATAAAATACTTAACATTTTTCAAAAGTTTATTCGGCAAAGATTAAGAATTCTTTTTCGTCTGCAAATTCAGCAAATGACGTTTTGCACATGGATAATCCCCTCTTATTTGAATCGCTTTTTCATATAAACGGATTGCTTCACCATTGCGACCTTCTAGTTCAGCAATCAATCCCATACAGAAATAATACTCAAAGCAATCACAAGTCTCACAGGTTACACACAGCTTGCAATCCGGAATCTGTTCTATATAAAATCTTGCCTTATCCAAATTACCGCCACACACATGCATAATTGCCAAATCATATAAAAACATTGGACGATATCTTCTATCCGACAACATTTTCTCCTCGCCACCATACCGTTGCAAAAGCTTTTCAATAAAGAAATCTGCATAATGTTTAGCACGTTTCTTATTACCTAATTCAAAATAAATAGTCGCATATAAAAATGCCAAATGATAATCATCCCATGTATCCACCTCTGCAACAGCCATATTGCCCTCTGCGGTATGATTCATTACCCACAGTGCTCTTTTTAATTCTCCTTTGTCACGATAGTACTCCGCCACCTTCTCTGTCACATCTGCATTGAAATGTTTGAACAACTTTCTATAAACCGAATATACCTTATTATAGTAGCTCTCTGCCATCTCAATTTTCTCAGCCTGACGATACACATCCGCAATATCACAATATAACAACATTAGATTCTTTTCCAAATCTGTAGGTTCCATTTCATATTTAAACAAAATACGATCCTTCAAGCTTAACTGTTTCACTTCAGAGAAAATATCATCCACAAGCTTTTGATAAACTTCAACCGCCTTATCGTACTTCTTCATTTTTACATACAGCTTCGCAATCTCTTTCTGTAACCTGACATTATCCGGTAAAAGTTTCAATGCAGACTGATAGGTCTCAATCGCTTTACCATAACTTTCTTGCAAAACATAACATTCCGCCAGATTAAGATATGGTAAATGATCTTTATTCGGTGCCATAACAATCGCTTGCTTCAATGGTTCAATTGCTTTATTCACCTGACGCAATTTCAACAATGCACAACCTAAGTTATTGTAAGCGTAATAAGCCTCCGAATCTAACTCAATAGCTTTTTTACAATCAGCCACAGCTTTGTGTAACTCATATAAATCAATATACAAATTACCACGCTCTACGTATCCTTCCGCCGAACCAGTTACCTGAATAAAACGTGTAGCATAGTCCACCGCTTTCTGACACTGCTCCAAATTATCATTTTGATTACTCATATAACTATATAAATACATCATTCTTCTCAACGCCGGAGCAAACTCAGGATTCACCTTAAGCACTGCTTTATAACATTCAATTGCTTCGCTTAGTTTGTCCATTCGTTCATAACAATTACCCAGTTTGGTGTGCGTATGAAGATTTTTCGGTTCTAACTTTGTCAAGAGCACACAAATCTCCAACGCCTCTTCCAATCTCTTCTCTCGCAAGAGCACATCCGCTTTTAGGTGCAGCATAGATGGGTTATTGGGATGCTTCTTCAAGAATTCATCCGTAATTGACAATGTAGCATCTACCTGCTCCAAATCCCATTGAAGAATCGCATACTCTCTTTCCAACTCGAAAAGCTCCTCTATATCTGTCTCTTCTTCATTTGCATACACCTTCTTGCGAAGCTGTTCCATACGTTCTAACGCTTTTTCAACATTCTGCTTTGAGAACTCCTTGTAATGAATACAGCGAATAGCATATAATTCCAAGCTGTCACTTTCCAACTGTGCTTCCTTTGCATTTTCTATTACATTCTCCACATCATCATACTGGTCAAATGCAAAAAACACCTCAGCAGCCAATATATACGGTGGAACATATGCTGGATAAATTTCAATACAGGCAAAATAATCATCCACTACTTCCTTTGCATTTCTCAACTCCGAATTTGCCTTTTGTCTATGTACATACGCCGGGAAAAATCCTCTATCCATCTCCACCAGTTCATCACAGACCTCTATACATTCCTCATAATGCTCAGCCTCAAGATAAAAGCGTGCCAACTGCTCCATATAAGATAGACGGACGAGACGATTTTCATCTTCTTTTATAGCCGTTTTTATATAATATACGACCTGCGAAACTACTTTCTCTTTGTCTTCCTCATCCGCTTTTTTATACAGCGTTTCCCAATTACATACACCAATGGAAAAATGAGCCAAAGAAGAACGATTCTTTCTTCTCTTCATCTCCTTAGTACCATCCTCCACCGTTGCTTCAATTAACTCCAACCATTTCTCCGCAAGCGGCAAAGCCTCTTCGTATTGATTGTTTGCCAAAAACAGTCGGCAACGAAGATTGACATAATCGTAAGTCTCTTCAACATTCTCCAATTGATCTAATAATTGAAGTCCTTCCTCGAATTTCTTTTGTTGATAGTAGCACCATCCAAGTTTATAACATATATCTGGTACTAACTCTTCTTCCAATTGCTTTTGATACTTTTCCGCCAAAACAGCATTGACTTCTTCTAACAATAAAAGACTATCCGCATCCTGTACCCGCTCCTCTAATACATCTTCAATCTGCTCCTTTGCATCCTCCGGATTTCCTTCTAAAAATACACAACGTGCGATTCCAAGTTTCGCACTATAATTTGTTTCATCTTTTTCTAACAACGACTCATAAATCATTTTCGCCTTACTATGTTGTTCATTTTCAATTAACACCTCTGCGTAAACACGCTCAATATAAGGATTATCTGAATACTCAAAATCCAAATCCTCCATAATAGCCAAGGCATCCTGTAAATACTTTTGTCTCTTTTCGTCGTTCTCCTCGTTATCCTTAAGACTATTCGCTTCTAAAACAAAATATCTAGCTTCCTCTGTATCTGTATACGGATGTGCTATCTCATAACGCTTTAATTCCTTTATCATTTGCTTAAGCTTTGGCAAATCCCCATCGGCCGCTACCGCTTTCACCTCGTATATCTTATTGATATACTCATCCACATCTTCATCTGTCTTTCCATCAAACAAAGTGTAATCAATAAATCCTTGATTCTCTATCTGCCATTTCACGTATTCCAAGTAATTCTCCGGAAACTTTTCCTTTAAATGTTCCATATTTTCTATGTAGCCAAAACGTTTATCTACCAACTGCCAGATATTTTGTGGCATATTAGAATGGGACATAAAATATACCAAAAGCTTTTCTGCAGCTTCCATCTCTGTATCTAACCCCTCACACACGTCATCTTTAAACAATGCTTCCCACTTTGACTCATCTATTCTTGTCTTTACATCTTTGTAAACTGCATCAACCTTATCAATCCAAAGATCCACTTCATTTTTATTACCAGTAAATGTCTCTATCTGTTCATCCTCTTCCACATCCCCTAATGCTGCATACTTCATTGCTTCCTCATACGCACCTCGTAGTTCCTTAAACCCTTCCTGATCATCCTCCGGATTTACAAAACGAAGTTTTTCACGATATGCTCTCTTAATTTCCTCTTCATCTCTTGTCTTCTCTATCTCTAAAATTTTCCAAATCATAATAGTCCTCCTAAATATACCTGTCTTATGAAACCGAATAACTACAAATTACATTAACTTTTATTGTACCACAAATACAAAACAGGAAAAATAAATTTCGACAGAAATTCGACATAGAATAATTGTTTTTTTCTAAATATTAAATGAAAAGAAGCGAAACCTTACAAAGTTCCGCTTCTTTTCATTCATAAATCTATAATTTCCACATTCTATGCAAATTTCGCAATTACTTCCTCATTGGCTTTCATAGCCGCTTCTTCCATCTCTTTTCTCTCAGCCCACAACTGCTCTTTGATAGAATCGTGCTTTCCAGCCATAATCTGAAGTGCAAGATATGCCGCATTCTTGCTTCCATTGATTGCTACTGTTGCAACCGGAATTCCTGGTGGCATCTGAACAATAGACATTAAAGCATCCATTCCGTCCAAGTTGGAACCTGCGATAGGTACACCAATCACCGGAAGCACCGTTTGGGAAGCAACCACTCCCGGTAATGCTGCTGCCATTCCCGCTGCTGCGATAATAGCCTCTGTTCCATCATTATTACACTCTTCAATAAATGCAGACAAGCCTGCATGTGCTCTATGCGCAGACAAGCATCTTACATTCACCTCTACACCATATTTTTTCAACACATCTACTGCAGGCTCAACCTTAGGTAAATCACTTGTTGAACCCATAATAATTGCAACTTTCATATTACTAATCCTTTCTGATTTATGTATTCAAATACAATGCGCTTTCTTCACTATTAATATTTCACATTGACGATATAACTTTATCAATTATTCTACAATGCATTCTTAATACAAGTTGTGGCAATCACTGCCAAAATTCCACCGATAGACGAGCCAAGTAAGTTAACAATTAACTGATAACTCCAATCCACCTTCTCTTTTCCTTTGTTCGGAATCGGAAGAATTGCAAACCAGATGCTACTGAATACAGAACGCATCGCATTCATACTAAATCCTGTACTGTTCAAGGTCAACGCAAGAATCGCTACTGCCGCAAAACCAACCGCACCAATTACTAATGGATTGCTCACTCCATTGATTCCCATAAATACAAGGAATAAGAATAAAAAGGTTGCCAACACTTCCTGCACGAAGTTTAACGGAATGTTCTTCTCCACTGGGTAAGCCGCAAAAATTCCTCTCTTTGGTGCATCCCCTGAAGCCTTAAAGGAATCCCAGAAAAAAATCATACAAAGTGATACAGCCACACCTGCTGCAAGGAACTCCATCAACAAATGCATCGCTGCCTCTGCTAAAGGTAACCCATTCCAAATCATACTTCCCAATACAACACCTGGATTCAAGTATGCAGGTCCGCCCATAACAACAGCAATAGCAAGACCAAAACCTACTGCCAAGCTCCATGCAAACACAAGCTCAATATAATTAAGAGCCGATACTAAAGTCTTTTTCAAACTAATGTTACAC
This sequence comes from uncultured Clostridium sp., assembly GCA_964439445.1. GTDB lineage: Bacteria > Bacillota > Clostridia > Lachnospirales > Lachnospiraceae > CAG-590. The sequence goes on from CAYTOQ010000018.1 coordinate 4,988, forward strand.
ATATATGAGTAACCACCCAAAAGAAAAATAAGACTTCCTACAAATTCTGATAAGTATACCATATAATCTCCTCCTCGTTTGTATCACACCAATATATTCCGGTGCATAATATGTCGTTTATTATACTATATTTTCAATTAATAGTAAATGTTTTCCAATCAAGATTTCCTCAATTTGCCTTCATTTCATAGGTTTACACCCCTAGTAATTTACATAATATCATTTATTATATAACACTTTTATGTTTGATTGAAACTAGTACTAAAAGTTGCAAAACAGTATCTTTTCTCTTGAAATTGATTGCCAAAAAATGTTTATAATGGTATGGTGTATCTATTGCAATTATACATTAAAGAAAAGAGGCAAAAACAATGTACAAAATTATGACTTCCGATGAAGCAATCGATATTATAAAGGATGGTGACGTCATTTGCTTAAATTCCTTTCTTGGAATTGAAAATCCTGTGGAATTGCACGAAGCAATTTACCGAAAATACAAGGCAACCGGTTCACCAACGCATTTGACTATGGTGTCTAGTGCCGGATTTGGTGTATGGGACGAAAATAAAAGTGCAGAGCAATACATAAAGGAAGGTGCTGTGGACAAAATTATCTGCGGACACTTCGGTGCTATGTTTAGCACAAAGAGACTTGTTTTAGAAGACAAGTTTGAGGCTTATAATCTTCCATTAGGTTGCATTTCCCACGCTATCCGTGCACAGGCAGGTGGCATACCAGGAGCACTATCCAAGGTCGGTCTTGACATTTTTGTAGACCCATTGGTGGACGGACCAGGTATCAACAATATTTCTAAGGACGACTCTTTGGTAAAGCATGTGGAGGTTGACGGCGAGGAATTCTTATACTACAAGCTTCCAAAATTCAATGTTGCGCTAATCAAAGGAACTACTGCTGACCGCAAAGGCAACATTTCCTTTGATGATATGTATATGTCCGGGGATGCATTATCCATTTGTCAGGCAACCAAAGCCAATGGTGGTAAGGTCATTGTTCAGGTGGACCGTATTGAAAGCACCCCATCCAGACCTCGTAACACGATCATTCCGGGATGTCTTGTGGATGCTATCGTTATGGTAGAACCAGAACCTCGTCATGCGGCATATGAATCTTTGACTGGTAGCTTTGAAATTCCATATTCTCAATGGCAGGATTGGAGCGACATGTTAGAAGCAAGAACTTCTACCAAAAATGTTGTCAATGTGGCAGGAAACATTATCGGCAAGCGAGCTGCTATGGAACTGAAAGAAGATGATATTGTAAATATCGGTGTGGGTATCCCAGAAACCGTTACCAAATATGCTAGAGAAACCGGCATCTTAGATAAAGTAACCTTAACCGTTGAATCCGGTGGTGTGGGAGGTTTTCCTGCTTCCGGCAAGGTATTCGGTGCTGTCATCGGTGCCAATTCCATGTACGATATGGCAAACCAGTTTGACCTATACAACAATGGTGGTCTCGATATCTGCTTTATGGGTGGTATTGAAGTAGACAAGCACGGTAATGTCAATGCTCACCGTGGGCCTGGTGCATTTGCAGGAGTTGGCGGATTTGCCAACATTACTGCCAAGACCAAAACTGTGGTATTCTGTTTGACATTTAATACCAAGGGATTAAATGTGGACGAACAGGATGGCAAGATTACGATTAAGAACAATGGTTCCATTCCAAAATTCGTCGATGAAGTGACAAGCATCAGCTTTTCTGCCAAACGTGCCCGTGCCAACAACCAGAGAATTCTATATGTGACAGAGCGTTGCGTATTGGAACTAGGCGAAAAAGGACTTCGACTGATTGAGGTATATCCGGGTGTGGATATGGAAAATGATATTTTGAAGTTGTTACCATTTAAGGTGGAAGTAGATTCTCTACTTCAATATTAGATATTACTTTAAACTTGAACCCCAAAAACACAGTAAAGCGGCGGAAAGCTTTTTCATATTCCGCCGCTTCTCATCTATAACCTAATTTTATTATATATTCACGAAAGCTCCAACATTCTTTGTAATGGTTGCCTTGCCTTCACAATCACCTCATCCGCCAATTCCACCGCGGAGTCCATACACTCTAACGCCTCTTCCACCTTATCCAAGGTAACCCGCTTCATATTGGGACAAAATTGCCTATGGCCAACGGAATAAAACTTCTTATTCGGATTCTTTTCCTTTAGTTCAAAGAAAACACCCATCTCTGTACAAATAATAAATTTCTCATGTTCTGTACCTGTTGCATAATCAATAATCTCTGACGTACTTCCAACAAAGTCGGATAGTGCAATCACATCTTCTGTACACTCTGGATGTGTAAGTACTAATGCATCCGGAATGGCTTCCTTGGCCTTTATTATATTGTCCGCTGTTATGCTTTTATGTACATGGCAAAATCCATCATTGAAGATAAAATTCTTTTCCGGAACCTTTTTTGCTACATATCTTCCAAGGTTTTCATCTGGAACAAAAAATATATTTTTCTCTGGTAATCTTTCTACTACCCTCAATGCATTGGACGAAGTAACACATACATCAGATACCGCTTTAATCTCTGCTGTAGAATTCACATAACATACGACTGCCAAATCATCATACTGTTCTCTTACTTCTGCAATCCTCTCCACGGTTACCATATGCGCCATAGGACAATCCGCATAATCATCCGCCATAACAACCTTTTTCTCAGGATTTAATAGCTTTGCGCTTTCTCCCATGAATTTCACACCACAAAAAAGAATGTTTTTTTGCTCAAGCTGCGTTGCTATCTTGCTTAAATAATAAGAGTCACCTACATAATCTGCGATTTGCTGAACTGCTCCATCCACATAATAATGGGCAAGAATTGCGACATCCTTTTGCGTTTTTAATTTACTTATTCTCTCTTTCATAATCTTATTCTCATCCATAACAAAACATCATCCTATTTTCAATATAGCCAATCAAGAAACCTTTAGATAATTACAGATTCTTCTGTCTCAATATTTTCATTTCCTACAATAGTCACTTCACCATCATCCTGAAATGTATATGCTCGGTAAATACATACATTTACCTTTTCATTTTTTCGAATCGGTGCCTCTTCAATGTTCCTGTTTCCCTTTATTAAAACATCATGAATTCGGACAACTACTTCTACTTCTTTCCCTCTAAACAAAGTGCGCTCCACAACACCCTCCTCTACAGATGCAGGATATTTGAATCGCTCATCTAACTTTGTTATGCTAACATTTTCTGGTCTTACCACTGCATGCAAAGAATCATCCAGATTCATAAATCCCTTGAATTGATTGATATTTTGAATTCGAATTGGCTGTCCCATAAACTCTGCTACAAAAGCGGTTTTCGGTTGACTATAAATCTCCGATGGATTACCAATCTGTTCCACACATCCTTTATTCGTAATAATAATCTCATCTGCCACTTCAATCGCCTCTTCTTGATCATGGGTAACAAAGATACTGGTTATTCCCACCTTGTCAATCATCTCGCGAAGCCAGCTTCTAAGCTCCTGTCTTACCTTTGCATCAATTGCTGCAAAAGGCTCATCTAACAATAATAATTCCGGATTCGGAGCCAAGGCTCTGGCAAAGGCAACTCTCTGTCTTTGACCACCAGAAAGCTGATTCGGATATCGTTTCTCCAACCCTTTCAATCCAACCAATTCAATCAACTCATCTACTCTATTTTTAATGTCTTCTTTACTCCACTTGTTTACCTTTAATCCAAATGCAATGTTGTCATAAACCGTCTTATATCGAAAAAGTGCATAGTTCTGGAACACAAAACCAATACCACGCTTACTTGCCGGAACATCATTGACTACCTTTCCATCAATAATGATGTCTCCAGAATCTGCAGTTTCCAGTCCTGCAATCATACGAAGAATGGTAGTCTTTCCGCTTCCACTCGGTCCTAACAAGGCAATCAATTTTCCCTTTTCAATGACAAAATTAACATCATCAGAAGCCTTGTATTGATTAAACGTTTTATTTATTCCTCTTAATTCCACATAATTCTTAATCTGCTCAGCCATGGTTTACTCTCCTTCCGTTTTACCCTTGTTTTCCAATACACTTCGAAGAATCAGAATAATCACTGCCATTAACACTAATATAGCGGATACCGCAAAAGCACCAGTAAAATCATAGCCCTGATACAATAGCTCAATATACAATGGCATTGTATTGGTTTTTCCTCTCAAATGACCCGAAAGCACGGATACTGCGCCAAACTCACCCATGGCTCTTGCCGTACATAATACAACTCCATAAAGCAACGCCCATTTGATATGAGGAAAGGTTATTTCGCGAAAGATTTTAAAACCACCAGCTCCCATAAGAGCTGCGGCCTCTTCCTCATCTGTTCCCTGTGCCGTTAACACAGGAATAATTTCTCTTGATATAAATGGAAATGTTACAAATATTGTCGCCAGCACAATACCTGGAACCGCAAATATAATTTTAATGTCCGCATCCTGCAAATAAGGGTATAGTGCACTTTGTCTTCCAAAGGTTAACACATAAATCAAACCTGCAATAATAGGTGAAACGGTAAGAGGTAAGTCAATTAAAGTACAAATAATTTTCTTCCCCTTAAATTGAAAACGTGTAACACACCACGAAGCAAAAACACCAAATATGGTATTCACAATAACCGTAATGATTGTTACCTCTATGGTAAGCCATATGGCTTTTAATGCATATTCATCTGTCACTGCCTTGATGAATACCTGTATACCTTCCTCGAAGGCTGTAAACATCACATAGATTAATGGTAAAACCAGCATCACAACCAAAAAAATGAAACTTATTGCTATCAGAAACCATTTAAGTGGTCCAGAATTCTTTCTTATATTCATACAAATCACCAATCCCTTCTTAAATGTTAAGCAATACCACTTACAATTTTGGATGTTCTGCTTTGAACAATTGCATTGACAAACAGGATAATAAATGCTGCAATCAACATCACAAGTGCTATAGATGTAGCACTGGCATAATCAAATTCCTGTAACTCAGACATAATCATAAGCGGTGCGATTTCTGTCTCATATGGCATATTACCTGCAATGAAAACAACACTGCCATATTCCCCAAGGCCTCTTGCAAAGGACAAGGTAAAGCCTCCAATTAATGCTGGCATAACCTCAGGAAGAATTACATGTAACATTGTCTGCCTGCTATTGGCACCTAAAATGTTAGCAGCCTCTTCATATTGAATATCGATTTTCTCCAATACTGGCTGAACCGATCTTACTACAAAAGGAATACCGATAAACACAAGGGCAACTGTGATTCCCACCTTCGTATAAGCAATCTCTATACCAAATTGATAAAAGAAACTACCTACCCAGCCATTGGTTGTCGTCAAATGTGTTAGTGCTATACCTGCCACTGCCGTAGGTAAAGCAAATGGTAATTCAATAATACCATTCATAATTTTCTTTCCCGGAAAATCGTAGCGTACCAACACCCATGCAAGTATAATTCCCATAACTGCATCAATCACTGCTGCTATAAATGCTGTCTGAAAGCTTACTGCATAGCTGGACAAAACTCTTGGTCTTGTTACCATCTCAACAAACTCTGAAAATGATAGCTCTGCAGAAAAGATAATAAGAGAGCATAACGGAATGAAAACAATAATTCCAAGCATTGATAAAGTAATTCCTAACGATAATCCAAATCCTGGGATAACTCTTCTTTTCTTTCTTTTTCTTTCTTTCATAACCATAATCCTCTCTTTTTTACTCTCTACCCTACGAAACTCACCAAAACCTATATTGAGTTATGTCGGTTTAACAAGTACCATAAACAGGTACTCTTCTACTTCTGCTCATAAATACTATCAAAGAGCGCTCCATCAATAAAATGCTTTTCTCCAGCATCCTTCCAGCCACCAAAATGTTCAATATTTACCAAATCCACACTTGTAATAATCCATTTTCCATCCGAAGGAATCTCTGTAATCACATTGCTATCACCTGCAGATTCATATTCCGTCAAAATAGTTTCATTAGATGGACGATAATAATTCTCAGCTTCAAGCTTTTGCGCCTCATCCGAATATAAGTACTGTAAATATTCTGTAGCAACATCTCTGGTATCTCTGTTATCAACCACCTCATCTACAACAGCAACTGTAGGCTGGCAAAGAATAGATACTGACGGAACAACAATCTCATACTCACCCGGATTCTCTTTGATAGATAAAAATGCTTCATTTTCCCAAGCCAGTAACACATCACCCTGACCGTTTTCGGTGAAGGTTGTTGTGGAACCTCGAGCACCTGAATCCAATACCAAAACGTTAGAATATAATTTCTTCATATTCTCAAGAATTTCATCCTCACTCTGTCCCTGCTGCTCAAAATAGTACCATGCAGCCAAGTAATTCCAACGTGCGCCACCAGAGGTCTTCGGATTAGGTGTAATAACACCTACACCATCCTGAATCAAATCATCCCAATCCTGAATATTCTTTGGATTTCCCTTTCTTACCAGAAAGACAATGGTTGAAGTATATGGTGAACTGTCTTCATCAAATTCACTTGTATATTCCGGTTCGATCAAGCCCGAGTCTACAACCGTATCGATATCTCCCTCTAACGCCAAGGTAACAACATCTGCCTCAAGACCATTGGCAACCTCCAACGCCTGCTTTCCAGAACCTCCATGGGACTGTGTTACTGTTACATCCTGACCGGTCTTATCCTTCCAATACTCAGCAAAAAGTGTATTGTACGCTTCGTATAATTCTCTTGTGGGATCATAGGACACATTGGTAATCTCAATTGCTCCATCCGCTTCAGAACTCTCTGAGCCTGCATTGTTTCCACATCCAACCAATGTGCTAAATGCTATAGTTGCCAGTGTTGCTATCGCTACTGTTTTCTTACTAAATAATCTATTCTTCATAATTCATTCTCCTTACCATATTCTACTTTACACTACCTCATATTCTATTCGTCTCTATTGTCAAATCATCAAAAAAGGCTTAACAATGATATATACCACCTGCGGATAGGAATAATTGTTTCATACATAAACCTCCGTCCTTCAAATCTTTTCCTCTCTAACCTATAGATTTACTATGTTTTACAAGCAAAGATTATCATATTATAGAAGCATAAGTCAAATCGATTATTCTAATGGCTAGTCATAGTTTTCTCCTATAACTGCCATTTACACAATAGCAACCACGTCCAGCGCGATTGATATTTTAGAAAAGCTTAAACATATATTTCAATTAACAATTGATTTCTTCTGTCTCATCCTTATTGTTGTTTTACATACTGCTCTGCTAAAGTTGCTGCATTGGCACCATCAGACACCGCAGTCACTACCTGCCGCAGTGCCTTGGTACGGACATCACCGGCAACGAAAAATCCTTTTGCCGACGTCTTTCCCGTCTCATCTGCCACAATATAGCCATTCTGGTCAAGCTCTACCACATCTTTCACCGGATTGGTCATCGGAATCATACCGACTGCTACAAATACACCATCCACATCCAGACTTCTTCCATCCTCTAACTGCAGCTTCTCCACCTTGTCCATTCCAGTAATCGAAGAAGGCTTAGCCTCCAATACAAATTCTACATTCTTCTTTGCACATAATTTTTCTACAGTTCTAGCAGAACCACGGAATTCATTTCTTCTGTGAACAAGATATACCTTACTACTGATATCCGAAAGATACAACGCATCATCCAAAGCGGTATCTCCACCACCAATAACTGCTGTGCTTTTTCCTCTAAAAAACGCTCCATCACAGGTTGCACAGTAGGAAACTCCTTTACCCATATACTCCTGTTCTCCTGGTATACCCAAATGACGATGTACAGCTCCCGCTGCATAGATTACAGTTTTTGTCTCTAATACATCCCCTGATTTCAGATATATTTTCCAGCCCTCTTCAAATGCTTCAAAACGCTCTGCCTCTCCATCCTTGAATTCTACACCAAGCTTCACAACATGCTCTCTGAATTTCTCTCCAAGATCATATCCATTGATTCCCAATAATCCAAGGTAGTTATCCACCTGATGACTCTCTGCAATCTGACCGGTACCATAATACACTTTTTCTGCCACTAACACGTTTAAATTCGCTCTTTTTGCATAAACTGCCGCAGACAATCCCGCCGGACCACTTCCTATTATTACCACATCTAACATAGTGACTTAACTCCTCCTATAATTTAATACTCATCCAGAAAATGATGCTTTACTCCATCCTGCTTGTAAGCAATTACTGTATTCAAATTCACATTTTCCACACTTCGGAAAATATTCTTCTCAATCACATCACTCTTTTGGCTAAGCTCTTTAATCAGCTCTTTAATCTCTGCCCGCTTAGACCCCTTTTCCGTTCCACCACAGGAAGCACAGCTTTCCGTAAACCGACAAGCACACTGAATAAAATGAAGCTTATTGTAATCTCTCCAATGCTTAATATCATCCTCTCTTACCAGATACAGCGGACGAATCAACTCCATCCCTTCAAAATTGGTACTGTGAAGCTTTGGCATCATAGTCTGAATCTGTCCGCCATACAGCATTCCCATCACAATAGTCTCAATCACATCATCAAAATGATGTCCCAGCGCAATTTTATTACAGCCTAATTCTTTCGCTTTACTGTACAAATGCCCTCTTCGCATTCTGGCACAGAGATAGCACGGAGAGCCTCCAATATCATCCTTAGCAACCGTATCAAATATCTCTGATTTAAAAACTGTAATCGGAACATTTAAAAGCTTCGCATTATCTAATATCGTCTGGTAATTCAAATCATTGTATCCCGGATTCATCACCAGATATACCACCTCGAAATTCTTCTTACCGTGGCGTTCTAACTCTTGAAACAGCTTCGCCATCAACATGGAATCCTTGCCTCCCGAAATGCAGACTGCAATCCGGTCCCCATCCTGAATCATTTCGTATTCATTAATTCCTTTTACAAAAGGTCGCCAGATTTCCTTTCGAAACCGCTTTACGATACTTCGCTCTACATCTTTATTAGTGATATGAATTTCCGTTTCCTGACTCATCAGCTTCTTTAATTTTAACCGCAGATAAGAATGATAGCCGTTTTCAATGCTATATATTTCATAGCCTTCGTCCGACAGTCTTTCTGCAATGTCGCTACTTGTTTGTCCGGTATAGCAAAGTAGATACACCGGCTTATCCTTCGGTACTTCTTCCATATGCTGGTCAAAGTCCTCCCAGAAAATATGAATTGCTCCTGGGTAAGTATCCTTATCATATTCCTCTTTGCTCCGAATATCAATAACCACTTTCTCTCTGTTGTCATTTTCTAACTCTTCTATCTCTTTACGAACCATATATTTTCCTTTTTATCATTCAAATGATTAACTTATTATACAATTATTATGCTACTTAACACGCAAATCACTAATACAAAAGTAAGGGCTCTAACATATTAGAGCCCTACTCTTCATGTATATATATGTATTTTCACACATGTCGGTATACTTTATTCATTTACTGCCTTAAATGCCTCTTCCAAATCTTCAATGATATCATCGATATTCTCTGTACCGATTGACAAACGAATTGTGTTTGGCTTGATACCCTGATCTAACAATTCTTCCTCATTCAACTGCGAATGGGTAGTAGATGCAGGATGAATCACCAATGACTTCACGTCTGCAACATTTGCCAGTAAGGAGAATAACTCAAGGTTATCAATGAAGTCCTTTGCTTTTTGTGCATCACCCTTGATTTCAAAGGTAAAGATAGAACCGCCGCCATTTGGGAAATACTTCTTGTAAAGCTCCTTCTGCTCAGGGTCATCAGATACCGATGGATGGTGAACCGCCTCAACCTGAGGATGATTGTTCAAATACTGTACAACCTTTAACGCATTCTCCACATGTCTTTCTACACGGAGAGATAATGTCTCTAAGCCCTGAAAGAAGAAGAATGCATGGAATGGAGATAGTGTAGCACCCGTATCACGAAGTAAAATTGCACGAATCTTCGTTACAAATGCTGCTGCACCCACTGCTTTTGTAAAGCTTACACCATGGTAGCTTGGATTTGGCTCTGTAAGAGAAGGGAATTTTCCACTTGCTTCCCAGTCAAACTTACCACTATCCACAATCACACCACCAATAGTTGTTCCATGTCCGCCAATGAACTTCGTTGCAGAATGTACTACAATGTCTGCACCATATTCAATTGGCCGAACCAGATAAGGGGTTGCAAAGGTATTATCAATTACTAAAGGAATCTTATGTGCATGCGCAATACCTGCAATTCTTTCAATGTCTACAACCTCTGATTTCGGATTACCTAATGTCTCAATAAATACTGCCTTGGTATTATCCTGAATTGCATTTTCAATTTCATCGTAATTAAATGGATCCACAAATGTTGTCGTCACACCATACTGTGGTAACGTATGTGCTAACAAATTATAGGTTCCACCATAAATGTTCTTAGCGGATACAATATGGTCACCAGCCTGTGCCAAGTTCTCAAATGTATATGTAAGTGCTGCTGCACCAGATGCAACTGCCAAGGCTGCCACACCACCCTCTAAGGCTGCAATTCTTTGTTCAAACACATCCTCTGTTGGATTTGTAAGTCTGCCATAAATATTACCTGCATCGCTAAGACCAAATCTTGCCGCTGCATGCTCACTGTTTCTAAATACAAAAGATGATGTCTGGTAAATCGGAACCGCTCTTGCATCTGTCACCGGATCCGGTTTTTCCTGTCCTACATGTAACTGTAATGTTTCAAATTTTAAATTTCTTTCTTCTCTTGTCTTCTTTGCCATAATCTTACCTCTTTCCGCAGATTCTTTCTGCTATCTAATATTTATCCTCCGGTTCTTTGATCCTTCTTCTTTTCCCACTCCTTCTCATCTAATTCCTATCTGTTTACAAGGTAATAGTATCATTTTATTTCCTACTTGTCTACTAGGAAAAACAAATAGCCAGCTATAGACGTATCCTATATCTAGCTATTTGTACATTTTGCAAACACGTGAAATTAACTTCATTATATTACGGACTTCGCTCATAATCACGTTCGACAATTTTACTCTTGCAAGCAAGCAAAATTATCTTCACTATATGACGTACTGGCTCACCTGTTCCGTCTGCCAGTCAACCAAATCCTTCAATGTGATATTATCCACAATATCATTAATTGCGTCACTTAACTGCTCCCATATTCTTATTATTACAGATTCTTGCTCCAATTCGCTGGTTTCATCGTAATTAACAGGGGCCAAATTACCTTCTGTCTGTCTTAAAATCATACCAACTGTATATTTTTCTGGTGCATTTTTCAGCATATATCCGCCCTGCGGTCCGCGAATACTCTTGACAAAGCCTGCCTTGTTCAGCACAGAGATAATCTGCTCCAGATATTTCTCAGATATCTGTTGTCTCTTTGCGACATCCTTTAACCTCACCGGTTCTCCTGTATTATAGGTTGCAAGATCCATCATAAGCATCAATGCATATCGCCCTTTTGTTGAAATCTTCACTCTTTTAACACCTCCATTAGATCATCCAGAAGTTATCAGTACATACAATTCTTCTATACGTCTCAAACTTGGACCATTTATTGTGGAATTCCAAACGCTGCTCCTTATCCAGATTCTTATACTCATACAAGAAGTTATCCAAATCTGCTGCTCCCTTGATTCGTAAAGCAAAACCTCTCTCATCCAATACCGGAAGCCCCATATACTGGTAATCTTCTAAACGAATAATATCCTGTACCACGCCATTTCGAATTAAAATTGCCACACTGTTGTCAACAGCAATGATATCAAAGTAATCTGGATACTTAAAGCTGTCACCCTCCACAGGTACTTTATCTCCTACATGATAGGTCTTGTTATTAGTATTTACCTTAGACAAAAATGCATTCTCCAAATTGAAATAGAATTCCTCAAAAATATAACCACCAGTGCTAATATCATCCTTTTCAAAGTATGGTTTTTCTTCATCCGAATTCACTTGCTCTACAACACCACATGCAGAAGTCATGTGGCTAACACGGTCTATCAAAATCAACTCACCAAGGGTTTTATTCTCCTTAAATGCATCCACAACAACCTTTTCTGAAAATTCCACCTTGCAGACTGCAATTTCATTTTTCTCAATATAGTCTGCACTGATATGCTCACCGGAATTCACATCAATTTTATATTCAATATTTTTTATGAACGCCGGAATCTTCTTAGCTCCCAGCTTTACCAAATATTCCTTTCCAATTGTAAGCTTATCATCATCCATCCAGAGAAGTGTGGTTGTAATATTCTTAGCAACTGGCAGCTTATCCTTATCTGTCAAAACACATCCACGACTTACATCCACTTCCCGGTCAAGTTGAATTGTAACCGCCTGACCTGCAATCGCCTTGTCAGCATTCTTATCACCCGCTAATATAGCCTTGACTGTCGCAGTTTCATTGCTTGGTAGCGTAATAATACTCTGTCCCACACTCACCTGTCCACTCTCAATCTGACCCTGAAATCCTCTGAATTCATGATTTGGACGACATACACGTTGTACAGGCATATAGAAAACGGAATCCGGCTCTGTCTCTGATACATCCACAGTCTCCAAATGATTAATCAATGTACCTCCATTGTACCATGGCATATTATCAGATTTTGTTGTAACGTTATCGCCCTCTGTCGCACTGACTGGAATAATCTTAACATCATACAATCCCAGATTCTCTTCTAGCTCATGAATATCCTTTTCAATCTCTTTGAAACGCTCTTCACTGTAATTCACCAAATCCATCTTGTTAACAGCGAATACAAAATGTTTAATTCCCATCAAGGAGCAGATTCTAGAATGACGTCTCGTCTGTACTAGAACTCCCTGTTTTGCATCTACCATAACAATTGCTAACTGTGCGAAAGATGCTCCTACTGCCATGTTTCTTGTATATTCTTCATGTCCCGGAGTATCCGCAACAATGAAGCTTCTGTTATCTGTTGTAAAATAGCGGTATGCCACATCGATGGTAATACCTTGCTCACGTTCTGCCATCAGACCATCCAACAAAAGAGAATAATCAATTTCTCCTCCTCTAGAACCCACCTTGCTGTCTAGAATTAACGCCTTTTCCTGGTCGGCATATAAAAGCTTAGAATCATAAAGAATATGTCCAATTAATGTTGATTTTCCATCATCCACACTTCCGCATGTTATAAATTTTAATAATCCACTCATCTTAGAAATACCCCTCTCTCTTTCTCTTTTCCATACTAGCCGCTCCGCCATCCTTATCAATGACGCGGCTGGTTCTCTCTGACTCAACCGAACTTAAGGTTTCCTCAATAATCTCATCTAATGTGGTCGCATTTGATTCCACACCACCTGAAAGCGGATAACATCCGAGAGTTCGGAATCGTACCTTCTTTATCTCTGGCGTCTCTCCTGGATTCAGCCTCATACGGTCATCATCCACCATAATGATGTTGCCATCTCTATAAACAACCGGTCTTTCATCTGCAAAATAAAGAGGTACAATCGGAATATTTTCACGCTGTATATACTGCCAGATATCCTTTTCTGTCCAGTTAGAAATAGGGAATACACGAATGCTTTCACCCTTGTTAATCTCTGTATTATACAGTTTCCACATCTCTGGTCTTTGGTTCTTAGGGTCCCATGCATGAGACTCATTTCGGAAAGAGAAAATTCTCTCTTTCGCGCGGCTTTTTTCCTCATCTCTTCGTCCACCACCAAATGCAGCAGTAAAGCCATATTTATTTAATGCCTGCTTTAACGCTTGGGTTTTCATGATATCTGTATAAGAAGAACCGTGATCAAAAGGATTGATTCCTTTTTCGATACCTTCCGGATTAATATACTCTAACATCTCAATTCCCAGCTCCTGTGCTGTCTTGTCACGAAATTCAATCATTTCCTTAAATTTCCATGTGGTGTTTACATGCAAAAATGGAAACGGCGGTTTCTCCGGATAAAATGCCTTCATCGCCAAATGAAGCATAACCGAGCTATCCTTTCCAATGGAATACAGCATAACCGGTTTCTCGCACTCTGCTGCAACCTCTCTGATTATATATATTGCCTCTGCTTCTAGTTCGTCTAAATGTGATAATCCACTCATACTTTTTCTCTCCTATCCATTTTATTCGGTTAATCTACAAAACAAACTCTAATTCCTATCTTTTTTGTATGTTTGTAATCCAAAAAAATTTGATTCTCACTTTGTAATTCAATCTAATATTTATTTGAATTTCTTCTGTCTACTTCTATTGCTGTGGTGGTTCCATCCCTTTTCGTTATATTCCACTGAAGAATATCTCCATTCGTTTCCACATTCATAACGCTTCCATTACCACCAATATCGGCACCCAGGAAAAATTCAATCGCACCTACTGGACATTCCTTTACACAGGATACACATCCCCAGCAGTCCTTTGGATATTTCATAACTGCCTTTTTGTCCGAAAGATCAATCAGCGTTCCCGGACAAACCTCTGTACACCTTCCACATCCGATGCATTTTTCTTTGTTAATCCGTATGCTCATATGACTCCTCCTCTACGATATTTCTTAAAACCATCTGGATTTTACCATCCACCAGCTTCGAATTCAGATATTTGAAATACGCCTCATCCATATTCGGATAATCCAAATTCTCATTAAAAGAATGCCAGCGGGTCTCCTTCCTATTTCTCAAATGTGCAATCAGTGACTTACAAACAACTAGCCTCTCTTTTAATTCGTAAGCAAAGAGTAATTCATGCATATCCTCTGCCGACACATGGTCCGACAAAATAGTCAACTGCTCTATCTTCTCATCTGCCAGTTTCAATTGCTTTTCATTAAACTGGTAATTCGTTGCAATTCCTCCGGCATATTCATCCATCACCTTTTGCATCGCCTCTTCTAGTTCCTCAATCGTAAATGCCGGCTGTTCCTTATTTCGGATATTTTCATAATCCTGCAAGACCTTTTGCACCTTGCTATCAAGCCTTGCACTATGTACATCTTCTTCTATCTTCTCTGTTTTTTCCAGTTTCTTTATAATATCCAAAGCGGCAATTTCACCTTCTGCAAGAGCACCTGTCACATATTTTTGTGGGCAACCTCCTGCTACATCTCCTGCTGCATATAATCCATGTATTGTGGTTTCTCGGCTGGTATTCACCCAATACCCACTAGCAGTATGACCACCTACAATATAAGGTTCTGTTCCCTGAATCTCCACATCCTGCTCACTTGGATTCTTACCACTTTCAATCCATTTCAGAGTTTGGCTTGGTGCCATATTCAGATATGCTTTCAAAAGATCTTCATCCTGCTCCTTTGTGATTCCACTCGTTTGCAGATAACACGGACCGTTACCCAGTTGATTCTCCTTTACGGTTCCATACACTCGTTCACTGGTGGTAAGTCCATATTTGTCTTCATATACATCACCCTTAGAATTGACCTGCCTTGCCCTAACACCCTGAGCGATGGTTCCCGTTGGAGCAATGGTATCCTTACATCTTAAAGCAATAAATCGCATTTCAAACGAAGTCATCTCAGCTCCCGCCTGAATTCCCATTGCATATCCCGCTCCAGTATTAAATGGGGGATACCACATCTTATGTCTGGAAAATCCCGGATTGTTCGGCTTGTATAGACCGGCGGCTCCACCAGTTGCTACGATAACGGCTTGTGCCCGAATCTCATATGCAATCTCTTCTTTTACAGAAAAGCCAACCGCTCCATATATCTGGTTATCTTCCACCAACAAATCTGTAATATTGATATTATTCAGAACCTCCACCCGCTCAGCTTCCCTTACAGCCTTTGCCAATATGGGCTTAAAATTCTCTCCGTTAATCTTGATATTTCGGTTACCTCGCGCAACATAGTCTCCATTCTTATCCTTCAAAATAACAAGGCCAAGACGTTCCATATCCTCCGTCACCTCGTTAAAATGTTCAGCAACTGTAAGTAATAGATCCTTGCGTACAATACCATTGGCATCTTTCGTTGCATAGTCCACATAGTCCTGTGGCTTATGTCCTTTCACAATGTAAGCATTGATGGCATTCACTCCCGCTGCCAAGCAACCGCTTCGCTTAATATTTGCCTTTTCTGCAATTAACACGGAAAGTTTCGAATTCCTACTGATAGTAAGCGCTGCATAACAGCCTGCTGTACCACCACCAATAACCAACACATCCGTATGTAGTTGCCTAAGCTGTAATTTCTCCCTCATCTGTCTGTTTCCTTTCCCAAGTGTAACATTTCTTATGATGTTGGTCATTATAACACCTATTTTCCTATTTGTAAAGTAGGTTTATAGGAATTATTTAAAATATTGGTAAATTTCTTTTACTTGGCTCATTATTAATACCACACATCGCATGCAAAGCATACTTGTCTACTTAGCTCATCGTATACACAAAGGACACATCTTATGATGTGCCCTTTGTGTATTTACTCTTTATATCATTTTATTGTAACGCATCTCCTCGATCTTCAACCAATCGATACCCTGCACTTTCCACTCTCCTGCTTAGACATCCTAAACATTCAGCCGCCTCCTCTCCTGTACAGATTTTATTATCATAAAGCTCATACATCTTCCTGTTTTTCACAGGTGACAAATTAGGCATTACCACATTGGCACCAACAGCGAGTCCTTTTTCTCTTCCACTCGGATCCATGGTTCCCAACGCAGTTGTTGCCGGAAGAAGAACCTTTGGGAGCATAATACGGATAACGGACAATAAATACAACGTCAGCTCTACACTTCCTGCACTTTCGTCTGCATAAACTGTATCATGATGCGGAATAAATGGACCAATTCCCACCATTTGTGGTTGTAGTTCTTGTAAAAACATCAAATCCTCTGCGATATGATGCAACGTTTGTCCTGGTGAGCCAACCATAAAGCCAGCACCTACCTGATATCCCAATTCTTTTAAGCGATATAGACATTGCTTTCGTTCCTGAAGTTTCATTTTTTCAGGGTGCAGAAAACGATATAAGTCTTCATCTGCGGTTTCATGGCGAAGCAGATATCTGTCCGCTCCTGCATTTCGGAATGCCAAGTAGCTTTCGTAGGATTTCTCTCCAATTGACAACGTAAGTGCACAATCCGGAAATTCCCTCTTGATATCACAAATGATTTTTACCATTCTTTCATCTGTATAATATGGATCCTCACCACCCTGCAAAACAAAGGTGCGATACCCAAGCTCATAGCCCTGTCGACAGCACTCAAGTATTTCTTCACCAGTTAATCGATATCTCTCAGCATGACCATTTCCTTGACGAATACCACAATAATAACAGTTATTCATACAGTAATTCGTAAATTCAATAAGTCCCCTGATAAATACCTTATCACCATAGTATTGCTTTCTAAGACACACCGCTTCCTCTCTAAGTCTGCTCACCACTTCTGGATTTTGCCAGCCTTCTAGCAATTCCACATATTCTGCAAAGGAAAGACTATGCGATTCTATTAATTTATCTATTACTATCCTATTCATACCCTATCACTCATCCCATCTACACAGTCAGAAATCTTAAGTAGCCTATTATTCGAAACATGATCAAATGCTATAACTACGAATTGCCTGACAGGTTCTCTCCAAATCTTCCTCCGAATGAACGTAAGAAACAAACATTGCTTCAAACTGAGACGGGGCCAGATAAATTCCTCGTTCCAACATAAAATTAAAATACCTTGCATATTGTTCCGTGTCAGCACCAACTGCAGTTTCATAATTCACTACCGGTTTATCTGTAAAGAATACACTCATCAGGGAACCGATTTGATTAACCCACACGGTATCGTCAAAAGAATTCTTCACAGTATCCGCAATTCTTTTGGTATTTTCTTCAAGCTTTTCATACAATCCATTCTTCTTCTCTTCCATAAGAATCTTCAAGGTTGCAATTCCGGCCGTGGTTGCAATCGGATTACCCGAAAGGGTTCCTGCCTGATACACACTGCCAATTGGGGCAACCACCTCCATAATTTCCTTTCTGCCACCATAGGCTGCCATCGGCATACCACCACCTATAATTTTTCCAAGGGTAGTAAGATCCGGTTTCACACCATAGAATTCTTGTGCACCGCCAAGAGCTAATCGAAAACCTGTAATAACCTCATCAAAAATCAAAAGAGACTGATATTGATTTGCAATCTTTCTTAAATCCTCTAAGAACTGTTCCTTAGGCAATACCACGCCCATATTGGCTGCCACCGGTTCCACAATAATTGCCGCAATATCTTGTCCATATTCTGCAAACAAGGCTTTCACAGAATCCATATCATTATATTCTGCAACCAAGGTGTTCTTTGTATAGTCTACTGGTATTCCAAGGCTATCTGGCACTGATTGGGTTAACGCTCCGGAGCCTGCCTTTACCAGCATTCCATCCGAATGTCCATGATAACAACCACGGAATTTTACAATTTTATCTCTGCCAGTGTATCCTCTTGCAGCACGTATTGCACTCATTACTGCTTCTGTTCCTGAATTCACCAGACGTATCATCTCCATGGAAGGCATAACCTCCTGCACCAATTCTGCCAAAATGTATTCCATCTCAGTCGGCGCACCAAAAGACAAACCCTTCTCACACACTGTTTTCACAGCTTCTATCACTCTATCATCTGCATGCCCTAGGATTCCCGGTCCCCAGGAGCAGACATAATCAATATAGGAGTTTCCATCTACATCAACTATTTTAGAACCCTTTGCATAGTCAATAAATAATGGATTTCGGTGTACTGCCTGAAAAGCACGGACCGGACTGTTCACTCCCCCTGGCATCATTTTCTTTGATTTTTCAAACAACTCATCTGACTTACTCATGACATTCTCCATATCCTTACATTCTCATAACCTGTTAGTTCCTATTATTCAAAGGCAAACTTCATCTAGTCTTCTAGCCACTTTGCTACATCCAGTGCATGGTAGGTGATAATGATCTTTGCCCCTGCCCGTTTCATGGCAATCATATTTTCCATTACAATCCGCTTCTCGTCAATCCATCCATTCAACGCTGCAGCCTTTACCATGGAATATTCGCCACTTACATTATAAATCGCGATTGGATAATCTGTGCGGTAGGATACCTCTTTCACAACATCCAAATAAGCGAGTCCAGGCTTCACCATGATAATATCTGCACCTTCCTCTATATCATTTTTACATTCCCGAATCGCCTCTTTCCCATTGGCAGGGTCCATCTGATAGGTCTTACGGTCACCAAAGGACGGAGCCGAATGTGCCGCATCCCGAAACGGGGAATAATACCCAGAAGCAAACTTCGCACTATATGCCATAATCATTGTATTCTGAAAACCACTCTCATCCAGGGTAGTACGAATATACTCCACTCTACCATCCATCATATCCGATGGTGCAATGATATCTGCGCCTGCTTTTGCCAGACTGACTGACATTTTACCAAGCAGCACCAAGGTTTCATCATTCAATATCTCATGTTCACAAATCAGACCACAGTGTCCGTGAGAGGTATATTCACATAAGCATACATCTGCAATCACTAATAGCTCTGGCGCTTTTTCCTTAATATGACGGATTGCGCGCTGAGTGATACCTTCATCGTTATATGCCTCGCTTCCTTTGTCATCCTTGTGCTCCGGAATTCCGAAAATCAAAATCGCCTGAATTCCTGCTTCTAATATCTGCTCCAATTCCTCATCAAACCGGTCAATGGACCACTGATATATACCTGGCATAGAATCTACTGCATTTTTGATATTTTCCCCTTCTATGATAAAAACCGGATAAACAAGATCATTTTTACTGATACTGGTTTCTCTCACCATACTTCTCATCGCTTCATTCACGCGCAATCTTCTCATACGTACCATATTCGTCACCTCTATTATTTCTCCTTACGTAACCGTTCCATATCTTCACAGTTACACGCAAAATCCATCCTATATCCTCCTTGCAGATGGAATATTTTGCTTGTTAAACTTAAGTCTACCGACCCAATCAGTCTTTTATGAAAAGTAACTACTCTTCTGCTTCCCTTATCTTATCTAACAATCCTTCTGCATCATTGACCACAGCAACCACATCTGCTTTGCCATATTTCTCCCAAAGTCTCTTTTCGGTAATCTTTCCAATACAAGCCATCTTAATATGGCTAGGCAAGGTCAGCTCTTTTCTTTGCAGCTCCTCAAAAAATGCAGTCACGCCAGAAGCACTGACAAATACCAAATAATCCAAATCTTCTAGACACTTAATATTCTTTGTCATACTTCCCACCACATCATAAATAGCCAGTTCCAAATATTCCACTTGTTCCTTCTCAAATATTTCAATAAGCTCCTTGCTTCCCTGTACCGCCCTAGGAATCAAAACCTTTTCCCTTGCTTCCACTACTTTGACAAATTCCTCTCCCAATGTAGAAATGGTATATGCAGATGGCACGAAATCCGCCTTAATTCCATACTCCAAAAGTCTTGCTTCCGTTCCACTTCCCAGCACCGCAAACTTAAGTTTACCAAGAACACGATAATCAATCTGCTGTTGTTTCATTTCCTGAAAAAATAAACGAATGGCATTCTGACTGGTGAAAAGAATCCACTGATATCGGTCCAAATGCTGTAGCTCATCCCTCAAGTCCTGCATCTGCTCTGTTGGCTCTACCTTCATGTTACAAAGCGAAATCGGATGCATTCCCAGTCCTTCAAACCCAGTCTCTAATTTTTCCCACAAAAGCCCTGTGGCAGTAATACCAACCTTTTTATAACGAGCAGAGGAATATTGGTATTCATATTCTGCTGTTTCTCCAATAACAATGATAGCTGGCGATTGCAGTTTGCTTTCTTTTACCTTTTCTTCTATGGTTCCAAGCGTTCCTCGCACTGTCTTTTGATATTCCGTGGTACCATCTGAGATAACAGCCGCAGGCGTATCTGCTGGTTTTCCTGCACAAATTAGATGATCTGCAATCTCTTTCAGATTCGATAGACCCATCAGAAACACCAAAGTGCCTTCCATTTTCCCCAATGTCTCATAATCGTAATCCGGACTTCCAACCGAAGTATTCGTATGTCCCGTAATCACATGAAAACTTCTTGCCACTCCCCTATGGGTTACAGGAATACCTGCACATTCCGGTACAGCTACCGCCGAAGTCACTCCTGGAATCACCTCATAGGGAATGTCATATTGCCGAAGTGCCTCTATCTCCTCGCCTCCTCTGCCGAACACAAAGGAATCTCCCCCCTTTAGACGTACAACAATATTGTGTGTCTTTGCACACTCTATCAAAATATTATT
Organism: uncultured Clostridium sp.; assembly: GCA_964439445.1. Classification (GTDB taxonomy): domain Bacteria; phylum Bacillota; class Clostridia; order Lachnospirales; family Lachnospiraceae; genus CAG-590. Next base: position 26,313 of record CAYTOQ010000018.1, read on the forward strand.
AATTTCTTCCTGCTTTCTATAATGCTTTCCTGCTTCTTTTCCAACATAGATTTTCTCACAATCCGAAGGAACAATGTCTAACAATTCCTCTGTTGCCAAACGATCATATACGACCGCATCACACCTCTTCAATTTGTCCAAACCTTTTACCGTAATCAAGCCCGCATCTCCCGGTCCTGCTCCTATCAGATATACCTTACCCATATACTTCTACCTCTTATTTTCAAGATTTACTTATCATCCTGATGTTATTCTAAGATACCCCTTAGATTGCTTGTAACGCATCTACTAACTGCTTAGCCAACTCCAGCCTTTCTTCAACTGCTCCTAATCCTTGTTGACAATATGCTTTCCCATCTAATTCCCGAATGATTTGAATTGCAATCTGTCCATCCTTCACTTCAGAAACCACACCAATTGCTTCATGGCATCCTGCTTCTAATAATTGTAACACTCTTCGCTCTGTCTCTAATTCCAGCATTGCATTCTGGTCTGAGATACCACTCACCAGATTGGTAATCTCATCATCCCTTCGACCTTCTATGGCGATAATTCCCTGACCTCCTGCTGGTATCATTTCCTCTTTTGAAAAATAGTGGTAATCAAAATCCGGTTCCTTAAGTAAGCCCAATCGTTCCAAACCTGCCATAGCAAGAATAACTCCATCACACTCTCCATCTCGCACCTTCTGCAACCTGGTCGGAACATTACCACGGATAGAAATGCACTGTATATCCGGATCAATCGCCTTCAACTGAAACTGCCGACGCAAGCTTCCCGTACCAATAATTGCTTTACCTGACAATCCTTTTCTCGTCACCAGCACATCCCTTACATCTGCTCTTTGCAATGTACCAGCTATGATCAAACCATCCGCCAATTCCATTGGCATATCCTTGGCACTATGTACTGCCAGATCAATTCTCCTGTCAGCTAGCGCTTCCTCAAATTCGTTAATAAATACACCCTTTCCGCCAAACTCCAGCAGTGGCTTATTCAAAATCATGTCACCCTGGGTGTGAAGAATCACTTTTTCTATATGTAATTGTGGATATTGCACTTGTAGTGCAGCAATCACCCGATTGGTCTGCTCCAAGGCAAGAAGGCTTCCACGCGTACCAATTCTAATTACTTTTTTTCCATCCATACCAATTCTCCGCTTTTCTATATTCCAAGCTACTTTGCAACTTCTTCAACTAGCTGTTTTACGAGTTCAAACGGAATGACTCCCTCATGGGAATCTCCATATTCTAACAACCGGTCAAAAATATCTTTTCGAGCCTTTGCCGAATCCACATAACTTAATACATATTCCCGATATTCACCTAATGTTTCCACCATATCGCCATAATACTGTGGAATACAGCTCTTTATCTTTCTTTTGATATAGGCAGCACCTGCTGGACTTTGCCCACCAGTAGATACTGCAATGAGCAAATCCTTCTCCTGTACCATTGCTGGAAAAATAAAGGAACATAATTCCTTTCTATCCACTACGTTAACTAGAATCCTCTTTCGCCTGCACAAATCAGAAATATAATCATTTAACCTTTCATCATCCGTTGCGGCAATCACAAAATCCATACCATCTATATCACTATCTCGAAATTCTCTGCATACAATTTCAATTTCTGCCTTTTCCTGTTTCTTGCTAGCAAGATTCAGTTCTGCATTGTCGGTCAGTTTTTTTTCTTTTGCAAGCTCATTTAATTCCTGACAGATTTGTGCACCAACCACCTTAATATGTACATCAAAGCCAGACAACAACTTCACCTTATGAAAGGCAATACTGCCACCTCCCACCACAAGGCAATTCTGGTTTGCAACATCTATCATAAATGGGAAATATGCCATCCTTTGTTCTCCCTTCTCTGGTTTCTCCTTCCCTTCTATCAAGTATCCAAGCTCTCTTTATAAGAAATCCGCTCAAACACCTCCAAAAGTTGGTCACTACTAAGGACATCTCTCAGATAGTGAATCATTTTCTGAAACCATTCTTCCTCACATTTCTCTTTCATTTGTTCTATAAAATTTCTGATATATAGCTTCTTTAAAACATCCTCCACACAATCTTCCAAGATGCTTTCTGCTTTTTCCATTTCTCCTAATCTAATATTGTTATTCTTTTTAGCAAGTGTTTTAAAGTAATCAACATCTAACAAGGTTATGCGCTCTTCTTTGCTAAGCTCTTTATCGATATCAAAGGGTACTGCCAAATCAATCATAAGATAAGATTTCTCTGCGTCCGCATAATCTAAAAATTCCTCTTTTGTCACCGTATAATGGGGGCTGTTGGTAGCACTAATAATCACTGCAACTCCACCAACCACATCATATCGCTTTTCAAAATCCATCCACTCCATGTGTTCATTGTTCCATGAAAATGTTCCCTCTGACTGATGACGTTTTCGACTGGTCCCAACAACAGAAATCCCTTTCGACAGTAAATCCTTTGCCACAATAGAACCGATTTTACCAGTAGCACCAATCACCAAAACCTTTGTGCCTGTTTCCTCTGATTTCTCCTTCAGAAACTGTTCCACCACATTGGCAGTGAGCGTTCCAAGAGACACAGGCGTATTGGAAAGCTTTGTTGTTGTCTTGGAAAGCTTTGCACAGTTAAAGGCTCCCTGAAAAATAATATTCAACTCACTGTTTGTATATCCACACTGATTCGAAAAAAGATAAGCTTCCTTTACCTGATGGAAAATCTCATCCTCTCCAAGCACCATAGAATCCAATCCACAGGTCACCCAAAACAAATGCCGGACAGTCTTTCTCCCATGATAATACAGACAATATTTCTTGATAATTTCCTTTTCAATCTGTTTAAATGAAGACAGCAACTCCTCCACATCAGCCACCTTCACCTGGTCACTGGTAAAATAGATTTCGCTGCGGTTACAGGTTGACACCACAACTCCTCCAGTTATAATTCCATTCTCAATCAGTTCAGATAAAAAACGCTTCTGTTCTTCCTCTGAAAATGCAAACTGCTGTCTTATGGACAATGGGGTTTTCTTATAGTTCACACTGATGCAAAACATATATTTTTTGCTCCTTTGTATTCATTTATCCTATATGATTTCTCTATATATTCGCATTTGTTGCCATCTATACTTTACTACAACCGCGTCACAGATACAAGAAAGAATGTCACATGCGACCTTCTCTTCTATAACAGATTAAAGAATTCGCTAACAAATTTTTTGCGCACAAGCGGTGTCTAAAGGAAAACATTCCTTTAAAACAAATCGAGTAGGCTGACTCCTACTCGATTTAGTTAACACCACACATCGCATGCAAA
>CAYTOQ010000019.1:0-12376 GCA_964439445.1 uncultured Clostridium sp.
GACGGATATCCAGAGTTAGATGAGAAGAAGGAGTTCATTTTCCGTGTGTTGACACAGGAAGAGAATCAGTTCAATAAGACAATTGATCAGGGGCTTGCAATTCTTTCGGAGATGGAAGAAGAACTTGCTAAGAGCGGCGATAAGACTTTGGCAGGTGCAGATGTGTTCAAGCTTTATGACACCTTTGGTTTCCCTGTAGATTTGACCAAGGAAATCTTAGAGGAAAAGGGCTACAGCATTGACGAAGACGGTTTTAAGGTTTGTATGGAAGAGCAGAGAGTTAAGGCTCGTACAGCACGTAAGGAAACTAATTACATGGGAGCAGATGCAACTGTTTACGATGAGATTGATCCATCTATCACAACAGAGTTTGTTGGATATGATAACGATTCTTATGATTCTAAGATTACTGTACTTACAACAGACCAGCTTGTAGAAGCAATCGTAGCGGGCGATGAGGCTACATTATTCGTTGAGCAGACACCATTTTATGCTACCATGGGTGGTCAGCAGGGTGATACTGGTGTGATTACTACATCCGATGCAGAATTTGTTGTTAAAGAGACCATTAAGTTAAAGGGTGGAAAGTATGGCCACATCGGAACAGTAACTAAGGGAATGTTCAAGGTTGGCGATACCGTTACACTTTCAATTGATACAGATGACAGAGCGGATACCTGTAAGAACCACAGTGCAACACACTTGCTCCAGAAAGCTCTTAAAATGGTACTTGGTAACCATGTTGAACAGAAGGGTTCTTTGGTAACTCCGGACAGACTTCGTTTTGACTTCTCTCATTTCTCTCCAATGACAGAGGAAGAGATTAGTAAGGTTGAGGCAATTGTGAATAAGGAGATTGCTAATGCTTTACCGGTTAATATCGCAGAGATGTCCATTGAGGATGCAAAGAAGACTGGTGCTATGGCATTATTTGGTGAGAAGTACGGCGACACTGTAAGAGTAGTTAACATGTCTGATTTCTCTATTGAGCTTTGCGGTGGTACCCATGTTAAGAATACAAGTGCAATCACTACATTTAAGATTGTATCTGAGGCTGGTGTTGCGGCTGGTGTAAGACGTATTGAAGCGTTGACTGGCGAAGGTGTATTTAATTACTACAAAGAAATCGAGAAGAAGATGTTAGAGGCTGCTAAGCTTTTAAAGGCGAATCCAGACCAGCTATTAGATAAGCTTACAAGCACATTGGCACAGCTTAAGGAGGTTTCTTCTGAAAATGAGTCCTTAAAGGCTAAGCTTGCTAATGAGTCTTTAGGAGATGTCACATCGGATATGGTATCTGTTGGTGATTTCAATATTATTGCAACTGCTGTAGAAGGTGTAGATATGAACGGTCTTCGTGATCTTGGTGACCAGTTAAAGGCTAAGGTTTCAGAAGGAATTGTTGTCATTGCCTCTGCAAATGATGGCAAGGTTAATTTAATTGCTATGGCAACAGATGCTGCTGTCAAAGCTGGTGCACACGCAGGTAACTTAATCAAGGAAGTTGCTCCACTAGTTGGCGGTGGCGGCGGTGGTCGTCCAAATATGGCTCAGGCTGGTGGTAAGAACCCTGCTGGAATTGCCGATGCAGTTGCTAAGGCTAAGGATGTTGCTGCAAGTCAGTTGGGATAAATTTTGAATAATTAATTTTAAAGAAGAGTATTTTATTTGGAAGTGATAACTTATATGAAATATTCTTCTTTGATTTTTGATAAGAAGGGATATTGCTACATATGAGCAGAAAAAATCAAGAACTAAACCAGCGAATTTTTCCATATGAAGTTTTGTTCTTAACCGTATTTATCCTATATTTATTTGCACCAGTTAGAGGTGGTGATGATGTATGGTTTATCACCAATTTCTTGACCGGTTGTCAAGGGGATTTAATTGCATTTTTAAGTTTTCGCTATGAAACATGGTCAACACGACTCCTGTTGGAAGCATATACTTTATTACTTTTATATTTTCCGTTCCTTTATCGGATATCTATGCCTTTATGGATTACGGCAATTGCAGGTGGTTTTATACGCTTATTGGATATTCAGGATAATCGAACACGGTGGGGAATCTGTTTGAGTATGCTTTTATTACCTGTTTCCTTTAACGCAAATGCGGGCTTTGTGTGTTCTACAGTGAATTATGTATTTACCTTTGCATGTTTTTTGTGGGCGATTATTCCAATTGTAGAATGTCAAAGAGGGAAGCAAATTCCGATAGGGCAGTATATATGGTCGTTAATCCTAATGATATTTGCCTGTAATATGGAATATTATTGTCCGCCATTTTTAATCTATTGTATATATCTTTTGATAAGAGGATTGAAACGTCGGAAAGGCAGAGTAGTATCAGCACTCATGGTGATGCTGTGCATTGGTGGATTAATATTTGCATTTACTGCGCCGGCAAGTACAGTGAGTTCTTATGACAGTGTAGATCAGTTCTTTCCTGGATATGAGCTGTTAAGTGCAATGGATAAATTGCAAGCTGGATTTGTATCCACGGCAGGAGGACTTGTTTCTACCAGTATGTATGGTAATCATTTTCTGCTTGGAACCTTGGTTTTCACAATTATATTCGGTACCTATTTTATGAATAAGAACCATAAGATATATCAAAAAATTATTGTATGGATTCCGCTGTTTATTACAATATGTACCGGTTTTACTGCAAGATTTCTGCCGGAGAATACTATGTGGAGAAAACTATTCTTTCACTCAGATGCCGGATGGCAATGGGATAGCTCCATAGCGTTAGTAGTTGCTTTTTTGTTTTTCGGTTGCGTTTTATACGGATTCTTTCAGGTGGATAACCGGCTTGGCTGGATATTTTTGTTAGTACTGTTTTGCAGAGTGACAATGGGAGCATCCAGGTCAGTATTTGCAAGTGGTCTTAGAACCTTTTATCCGGTGTTGTTTGTGATATGTATTGCTTGTGGGATTCTATTATGTAAGAGAGAAAGACCAAAAGGTTCGTTAGCTGTTTTCTTGGTTGGTATTTTATTCACATATATTGTAAATCTATTTTATTTATTTACAGGAGAGGAGATGTTTTTATGAGAGAGAAAATGAAGTCACTTGTGAATTGGATACAACCTCATATTGCGCTACTAATGGTTGTAGTTCTAGTACTTTCATTGTTGCCAATCGGTGATATGATGCGTGTAGATGCAACCACAGCAGATGTAGTTGGAACAAGAACATCATGGTGCGAGCGTGAGGGTGTGAAGGATAAAGTATTTGAATTTAAAAGTGTGCCAGAGACCATGACCTCTTATACTGCATATGAAAAAGATGCTAATGGTGTCTATCAACCAGTAACAGTTAATATTGACAGGAATGCTACGTTAGGTACAAAAACAAATCCATATGCTATTTCTTCACCAGAAGATTTGATTTTGTTTGGTAATACGGTTAATATCTGTAGTGGTGGTGTTTTTACTTTTGATTTTCAAGATAACACAAAGGATAAATTTTTCATTTTAACAGAAGAAGAATATGACATGGAAGGTGATTCATATTATATGACTCCCTTGTTCCCGAGTTCGACGTATTCTGCTAGCAGTGGTTCTGGCTTTGGTATGAAGGAAGTTGAAAATTATTTTTCCGGTACATTAATTGGAAATAATGCCGTTATTACGAATGCCTATATTGCAAATGCAGGACCCGAGGATCAGTTTTATATGTTAGGATTATTTAATGGTATAAATGGTGCATCTATATATGATTTAAGTATTACGAATGCAACTTATACTGGAGATTTATTCCAATATATGGGAGGAATTGCAGCTACAGTCAAAGGTGGAACGGCTACTTTGATTAACTGTAATGTAGATGCTACGGTCGACTTTAGCAGTTATAATGGAACAAATTTTCAAACAGCTAGTGGTTTGACCACTCTCAATGCAGGTAGCTGTACAGCACAAGACTGCGAGGTCTCATATAACATTGCAACAGGTTCGAAATCAATGAACTTTAATAGCTTCGTTGGCAAGGGTGGTACCATTACGGATTGTATTGCTAATATAGAATTTGGAGATACAACATTAACGATGAAAGATTCCCTTACTGTCAATCTTTCAAATGAAGAGAATATATTCGGAACAATTACCTCAACCGGACAATCGATATGGTTCAATCAACAGGAAGTTACGGTACCTAGCGGGGCAACTGTTTTATTGAACGAAGATGGAAGTTTGAGTTTTGATAATGTACCAGAGGGCGAAACAGTTACGATGAACGGTAATGCTGTTGATTCCACAAAAAATTACTGCAGTGTTATGATAAATCCGAATTATGCGGATTCCCAGATTACATCTGACTGGATAGCGGAAGGAACCAACATGGAGAAGCCTGACGGAGTTCTTCGTTCGGGTTATCGTCTAGATGGCTGGAGTACAGATGTATCTTCGACGGAAATGTGCACTTTCCCTTATGAGATAACCGAATCCGTTACATTTTATGCCGTCTGGAGTGAGCTTAATTACGAGGCATCAGATCTTTCTGCGGTTAAGGATATTACAAGCACCAATGTAACATTGGCAGATAAGACTGTTCTTGAAAAAGCAAAATCTGTATTAAACACTTATTATGGAGATGGAACTGGGTTGGCGGATTCAGATAAGAACATTCTTAGAAGTAAGATTGATGGAATTGACGAATTGTTAAATGTTATTTCTAAAGTAGAATCTGTTAAGAAATCAATTAACGAGCTGCCGGATGTAGTCACCGCAGAGAACGAAGAAGCTGTAAGTGCTGCACAAGACGCATACAATGCTTTAAGTGATTATGAAAAGTCCATGATTGACAGTACAACACAGCAAAAGCTAAATGATAAGGTTACGGCATTAAACGAATTTAAAACTGGTGGAAATAACTCATCAGAAGAAATTAGCTTGCCTGAAAAGGGAAAGACCTATACAGATGATTCAAATAGCGCGAAGTATATGGTTACTGTTTTGGATGCAACGAACAAAACCGTGCAATATGTAAAACCGGTTGAGAAAAAGAGTAAGGTTACCATCCCTGCAACAGTGATAATAGATGGTGTTACATTTAAGGTAACAGGTATTGCCAAGAATGCATTTAAAGGTGATAAAAAAGTGACGCAGGTAACGATTGGTGAGAATGTTGAGACGATTGGTACCAATGCATTCTACGGATGTAACAAACTCAAGAATGTGACCATCGGTAAGAATGTTACCACCATTAACAATAAGGCCTTTTATAAATGTACAAAGCTTGAGAAGATTGTGCTTCCGGCTAACCTTTGTAAAATTGGAAAACAGGCATTCTATGGTTGTAAGAATCTAAAGAGTATTACTATTAAAACAACAAAGCTTACAAAGAAGAAAGTGGGAAGTAAAGCCTTTGCCAATATGTATAAAAAGGGAACCATTAAAGTTCCTAAGAAAAAGCTTGACGCCTACAAAAAGATGTTGAAATCAAAAGGTATTAGCTCCAAGGCAAAATTCAAGAAGTTATAAGATGAGTTATTGGTAGAAAATATGGATCTTAGACAAGGTGTAAAACAATTAAAACAGGACATTTTAGATTGGTACAAAGGAATAATTGTCGTTGTTATATATATGCTCATTACCAATTTTGTATTTGGCAGTATATGTACAATGGTGATTGTTACCGGTGTTCCGTGTCCGGGATGTGGTTTGACAAGAGCAGGGCTCTCTTTTTTGACATTTCATTGGGCTGATGCATGGAATTATAATTGTGTAATTTTTTTGATTATTCCTTTGATTTTATATTGGCTCGCATGCAGATATTTATTCCAATGTCGATGTCGATTATTCGGACCAGGTCTTGTTCTAATATGTATCTGTCTTATAATATTATATGTGTATAGGATGTTAAATGATTTCCCCAATACACCACCAATGGTATATAATGATACGAATATGTATCAATATATAAAACATTTATTAACAATTTATTTTTAGGAGGGTGAGAGTATGAATGAAGAAATGACTCTTGGTAAGTGGTTCTACTATGTCCGGATACAGTTTGATTATGTTTTAAACACATAATATTTTTGTAAATCAAAGTGCAGATAATCAATATGGTTGTATTCTTTACAGCACAGATTATCTGCATTTTTTATTGGTTCAAGTTTTTTGTCCTAGATATAGTGTAAAAAAAATATATATTTTATGTCATTTTATTTTTTGATTGACAACAATAAAATACAGTGCTATAATCACTAGCATACTTTAAAGCGTTGAAGTGTTAAAATATTGACAATACAAGAGAACAAAAGGAGACAAACGAAATGGCAAGAAAAGGTAATTTAATGGGAGTACGTACAGATATTAAGGTTTTGGACTGTACAATCAGAGATGGTGGATTATGTAACAACTTTGAATTCACAGATGAGTTTGTTAGAGAATTATATAAAACGAATATCAAAAGCGGTGTAGATTATATGGAGTTTGGTTATAAGGCAAGTCGTAACTTGTTTAATGAAGCAGACTTCGGAAAATGGAAATTCTGTAAAGAGGAAGATATCCGTGCAATTGTTGGAGATAATATTTCGGATATGAAAATTTCTGTTATGGCAGACGTGGGACGCTGTGATTACAAGACAGATTTTGTTCCAAAAAGTGAAAGTGTAATTGATATGATTCGTGTAGCGTGTTACATTCATCAGATTCCGGCAGCCATTGAAATGATAGAATATTTTCACGATTTAGGATACGAGACCACCTGCAATATCATGGCAATTTCACAGGCTCATTCAAATCAGATTGATGAAGCATTAGCAATGTTGGCAGAGTGTAGTGTGGATGTCATTTACCTAGTCGACAGCTATGGTTCTTTATATCCTGAAAATGCGGGTGATTTAGCGAAAGTATATTTAAAGGCTGTAGAGAATACAGATAAGCAAATCGGTTTCCATGCACATAATAATCAAAACCTTGCATTTGCTAATACGATTGAAACTATGTCATATGGTGTTTCCTTCTTAGATGCAACTGCACTTGGTATGGGTAGGGGTGCAGGTAACTGTGCAATGGAATTATTGCTCGGATTTTTAAAGAATCCAAAGTATAGCTTGTATAGCTTGTTGTCATTTATTGAAAAGTATATGATTCCACTAAAAGAAAGTGGAGTAGTTTGGGGATATGACTTACAGTATATGTTTACAGGACAGTTAAATCGTCATCCGCGTGAGGCAATGGCATTTACAGACGAGAAGAGAAGCGACTATTGCGAATTTTATAAGAGTTTATTGGAGAATTATTAAGCGTACAATTATGCGAACTCGATAAAATAGGTATTGACGAATTGTAAATTTATGTTATAATCTATTTTGTGTTTTAAATAACCCAAAGTTGTGTGGTAACACAATATGCAACTGAAGGGAGGTCGGGTGAGAGTATGTCAAATGTTGTAGTAAAAGAGAATGAAACTTTAGACAGCGCTCTTCGTCGTTTCAAGAGAAGTTGTGCTAAGGCTGGTATTCAGCAGGAGATTCGTAAGAGAGAGCATTACGAAAAGCCAAGCGTAAAGCGTAAGAAGAAATCTGAGGCTGCTAGAAAAAGAAAATTCAAATAATTTAGAATTTACAGAGGTTATTGTAGTTTTACAATAACCTCTTTCTTTATCATAAAGCGAATAAGTATTGCATATATTAAACAAAGTAACATTAGGTGGTGCTTTGCGTGAATATACCAACCGATTTATTATATGGTGAAGTGCTCATTCGAATATCCGGAAATCATGAGATAATTATTGAAAATTATAAGGGTATCCATTTATATACATCCGAAGAAATTGTAATTTCCTGTAAAAAACTCACATTACGAATATATGGTTGTAATATGCGAATTCGTTATTTTTCAGGAAGCGATATGAAAATTACCGGCACAATTGACACAATAACATATGTATCGAATGGAGAAATATGATTTTAAATATATTGAGATTTTTAATCGGTTACGTCAAAGTAGAAATATTCGGATTTGCACCAGAACGTTTTATGAATCTAATCATCAATAACGATATAATAATATGGAATGTAGAAACAACCGGTAATGGATATATTTTCTATACAGGTCGGTATAATCTAATTAAAATGAAACCCTTTTTACAGAAAACAAATATGAAATCAAAAATCATAGAAAAATGTGGGTTGCCTTATGTTATTAGACGTAATAAAAAAAGAGTGGCTTTTCTATTCGGTTTTTGTATTTTTCTTGTAGTAACATACATTATGTCGCTTTTTATTTGGGAGGTTCGTATTGTTGGAGAGGATAGGCTTGTCGCAAATACTCTATTAGAACACATTGAGGAAAATTATGCACCTCTTGGAACCAGGAAATCAAAAATCGATTGTACTTCTCTAGAAGAGATGTTGCGAAAAGATTTTCCTGATGTATCATGGTTGAGTTGCGAACTCAAAGGAACCGGACTAACTGTTTATTTGGAAGAGGGTATACATATTGACAGTCCAAAAAACGAGACAACAGATGGTGACATAGTTGCCGCGAAGGATGCAACGATAACCAAAATGATAACAAGAGAGGGAACTCCTATCGCAAAAGTAAATGATACTGTCAAAAAAGGAGACATATTAATTTCTGGTACCATTTATATCTATGATGATAACAACGAAATACTAGAGACAAACTACATCGCTGCAGATGGAGATATATACGGTCAGACAACTTATGAGTACGAGGATTACATTGACTTAAAATACTATGAAAAACAGTATTCAACAGACGAAAAGGAATATATTACATTTTTTTTTATGAAATATTGCTTTACACCATATATTCCAAAAACACCAGAAGGAGAATATGATACCTATACAGAAATTCATAAGGCTAAAATTTTGAATGATTTTTATTTACCGTTTGGATATAAAACAACAAAATGGTCATCTTATTCATTAAAAAGCAAAACTTATAGTGAAAAAGAAGCAAAGACAATATTAGAAAAGCGTTTAAAAACAAAAATAGCTAGTTTTCAAGAAAAAGGGGTAGAAATCATTAAAAATGATGTTAAAATAGTACAGAGTGGTGAAAAGCTAGTTGCGAAGGGAACCTTGACTTTAAAAGAGTCCATTGCTTCTTTCAAAGCGAACACCAACACTATTCAAAAGAATGAAGAGGTTAAATGAGATAGGAGACGAAATATGAGTACATGCGAGAGATGTATTAATATACCGGCAGAACATATTGCTAACATCTTTGGAGAGTTTGATTGTCACATCAAAAGAATTGAACGACATATGAATGTAACAATGATTCTGCGTAATGACCAGCTAAAGCTTATGGGAGACGAAACAAAGGTGAACGAAACAGTTGATATTATTCATTCACTTATTGAGTTGGCCAAAAGAGGAAACCAGATAACAGAACAGAATGTGAATTATGCATTATCATTAAGTCTGGAACATAAGACAAGTGAAGTTGTAGAGCTTGATAAGGATATTATCTGTCATACCGTTAACGGAAAACCGGTCAAAGCAAAAACCATTGGTCAAAAACAGTATTTGAATGCCATTGACAAACACATGGTTGTGTTTGGTGTTGGTCCCGCCGGAACAGGAAAAACCTATTTGGCGATGGCAAAAGCAATTACTGCATTTAAGAATAATGAAATCAATCGTATTATTTTAACCAGACCCGCAATTGAAGCTGGAGAAAAACTTGGTTTTCTCCCAGGAGACCTTCAAAGTAAGGTGGATCCATATTTACGTCCGCTATATGATGCCTTATACGAAATAATGGGAGCAGAAAGTTTTTTGAAAAATATGGAAAAGGGATTGATTGAGGTTGCACCACTTGCTTATATGCGTGGTAGAACACTAGATAATGCATTCATCGTATTAGATGAAGCACAAAACACTACACCGGCACAAATGAAAATGTTTTTGACTCGAATCGGATTTGGCTCAAAGGCAATCATAACAGGAGATTTATCGCAAAAAGATATTCCCAAGGATGCAGTTAGTGGATTGGATGTAGCTCTTAAGGTATTAAAAAATGTGGATGATATAGCAGTGTGCCATATGAGCAGCCAAGATGTTGTACGTCACCCGTTAGTGCAACGTATCGTAAAAGCTTATGATGACTACGAAGAAAAAAATGTAAAAAAATCAAAACGTTCGTAAATGTTGTGGTGCAAACTTGATTTATAGGTATATATAGTATATAATTAAAATGATTGTGTGACTATATATTATCATTTGATTTTCATAAAAAGATAGTATAGTTCATTTACACTAGCATTTTCATTTTGAAATAAGAGGTTGCCATGACTATTTTATTAGAAAAGGAAACAGATATTTCTATTGAAATTGAATATGAGCGAATAGCATATGAGGTTATAGAAGCTACACTAGATTATGTGAATTGTCCTTATGAATGTGAGATAAATGTTTTACTTACGGATAATGAAGGAATTCATTCCACGAACAAAGATATGCGTGATGTTGATGCACCTACCGATGTATTATCATTTCCGATGCTTGATTTCGAGAACGAGGGTGATTTCTCGATTGCAGAGCAGGATGTGTCACTATTTAACGCCTCGACAGGCGAATTGTTGTTAGGAGATATTATGATTTCAGTGGAAAAAGTAATAGAACAAGCGAAACAATATAACCATAGCTTGAAGAGAGAATACGCTTTCTTGATTGCTCATAGTATGTTACATTTATCCGGCTTTGATCATATTGAAGAGGACGAACGTTTTCGTATGGAACAGATGCAGGATGATATTTTACAAGAAATTGGATACACAAGGGAAATTACAGACTAAGGAGAAGAAGTTATGAAAAAAAGACTACTTGCATTAGCATTATTAGGAGTAACAGCATTATCTGTATTTGGATGCGGAAAGAAGGAAGAGGCAACTACCGAAGTAGTAACAGAAGCCACAACTGAGGAAGCTACAACCGAAGATATACATGCTGGTTTGAATTACAATGAGTTGACAGGTGAATGGTCAGCAGATTACGAACCAAAAAGACCTATTGCAATTATGATTAATAACATTGTAGATGCTTTACCATCTGCAAGTACCCAAAAAGCTGATATAATTTATGAATGTATGGTAGAAGGTGGAATCACAAGAATTATGCCTATTTTCTCGGATTATGATGATATCGAAAAGCTTGGTTCCGTTCGAAGTGCAAGACACTATTACATTAATATCGCCAATGAGTACGATGCAATCTATATGCACTATGGACAATCCGCTCCTGCAAAGGAAGTTTTAGCCCAAGGAGTAATTGATAACATTAACGGATTAACCTATGACGCTGGTTACTATCGTTCATCCGACAGAGTAGCACCTCATAACGTATATACTACTAGTGAGAAAATTTTGAAAGGTATTGAAGATTTCGGATATTCAACAGAATATAGCGAAACTCACGAGAAGGTACTTTCCTTTAACGAAGAAGATACAAATTTAGAGAATGGACAAACTGCTAATACTGTTCATGTTAGCTTTGGTAGTTATATGAAGCCATATTTCGTATACGTTCCAGATAAAGGTGTTTACGAACGTTATGAGTATGGTAATCCACAGGTTGATGAGATGGCTGACGCCGAGGACAATATCTTAACATTCAAAAATATTATTGTTCAAGTTTCTTCTTATGAGTGTATCAATCCAAAGAACGACTTACAGGAATTAACACAAGTAGGTAATGGTAATGGATATTATATTACTAACGGTAGTTCTATTCCTATTACTTGGGAAAAGACTTCAAAGAATGCAAAAACCAAATACTATACCGAAGATGGACAAGAGTTATTATTAAATCCTGGAAAAACATGGATTTCTATTATCGGTAGTGGAGAAGGTACTGGCGTTTCATTTGAATAAAGACCATAGAAAAAGGACTATAGTTTTTATAGTCCTTTTCTTAAAATACAATAGAACGGAGTAAGGGATATGACAAACGAAGAGCTTATACAATGCGCAAAAAATGCTACTGCACATGCCTATGCACCATATTCTCAATTTTATGTAGGTGCTGCATTATTAACAACCGATGGTAAGCTATATACAGGTTGCAATATTGAAAATGCATCCTATGGTGCAACTAATTGTGCGGAACGAACAGCTATCTTTAAAGCTATTTCAGAAGGAGAACGTTCCTTTGAAAAAATAGCAGTGGTTGCAAAGAATGGTTCTACTGCATATCCTTGTGGAATGTGTCTACAGGTTATGAGTGAGTTTATGCCGAAGATAACGATTCTGCTAGAAGAGAAAGGTCACATTGTTTCTTATCAATTAAAGGAACTTTTACCAAAAGGTTTTTCACTATAAGTAAGATAACTGCAACAATACTTCTTTTTGTACTGCATAAAAATTTTTGATTTGGTCATACTTTTCATATATTG
>CAYTOQ010000019.1:12386-23672 GCA_964439445.1 uncultured Clostridium sp.
TGACGAATGGAGGTCGGTTATGAAAAGAAATGTGATTTTTGCAATCATTTCCTTGACCATAGGTATTGTGTTAGGATTGTCTGTGTGGTTATATAACTATTTTTATCCTGATGAATATATTCGATTAGAGAATGGAGAATATGTCAACATCGCTGTTGCAACAAGTCCACAAACATTTCCAGTTACTAAGGATACACAATTCGAAATCGAACATTTTTATGAAGAAGAGCAACGTACATTAACAGAAAACGTTGGTAATATGCCTATCTTATTAGGATGTGACAAAAAAGGAGTCGAAGCCTATTTGGAGGAATATATGAAACACCTCTCAGCAGAGGAAAGAGCAGAAGGTTTGGCTGCCTATCAACTAGTTTCCTACAAAGATAATACGATTTGTCTAAGAAAGACCTACCGCACACCGGAATATAATGGATTTTATGCAAAATCCTTTAATGGTTATATCGTGATATTAAAAGGGGATGAAAAAACGGTATATGATTACACTCAAATTTCCGTTCATATGTTGCCAGAGGACTTACAAAAACAGATACAACAGGGATATTATCTTGAAAACGAAACCGATTTATATAATTTTTTAGAGACATATTCAAGTTGAACAAAATTCTAATCAAGAAAAGATAGGGGAATAGGATGAAGTATGACATTGTGATTGTTGGTGCAGGTGCATCAGGGCTTGTGGCAGCATATCAAGCAATTACAAAGAATCCACAAATGAATATCTTGGTACTTGAAAAAGAAAGCACAATAGGTCGTAAGTTAAATGCATCCGGTAATGGAAAATGCAATCTTACGAACTCTAATTTTTGTGCTGATTTTTATTTTTCGGATTCTGAGTCGTTTATCCACGAATGGATTCAAAATCATTCGTATATCGATATCATATCCCTTTTTGAAAAAATGGGAATCTTACTATATGAAAAGCGAGGTTACTATTACCCAATCTCTAATCAGGCAAAACAAGTAAGCAACCAATTATATGAAAAGAGCAAACTACTTGGTGTAACGTTTCAGTTGAATACAAAGGTTACAAATATCACTTCAAACAAAAGTCGAGTTGGCTATTGTGTTACTGCAACATCGGAAGATAAAATAGAAAAGACATACGAGGCAACCTATGTGTTATTGTCAACTGGTGGTTATGCATCTGCGAAGCTTGGAGGATGTAAGGATGGATATAAGCTGGCAAAATATATGAAGTTAAATTGTAACCCAATCTATCCAGTGTTAAGTCCTGTTTACGTGAAAGATCCACATTTATCCCTTGCCAAAGGCGTTCGCTTGGATGCTATGGTGACATTAAAAATAAAAGATGCATGCATAATGAAGGAGGAGGGCCAAATCCAATTCAATGACAATAATCTATCTGGTATTGTTATGATGAATGCATCCTGTTATTTGAACCGCAAGAAGAATGACATAGTTGAATCCTTAATATATTTGGATATATTTCCGCAATATACATGGGATATGTTAAAATCTTTTCTTGTAGAACAAATTAACTCATTTCCACAGACAACACTAGATACTATGCTGAAAGGAATATTACCTGGTAATTTTGTTTCTTACCTTACTAAACGCTTAGGCATGGAACGCTCTATACCGCTAAAACAGGTTACAGACAAAATGCTGAATCGGCTTGTATCCGCCTTAAAGAAATTAGAGTTTCATCCTACTTATGTAGATGAATTCGATAAAGCACAGGTGACTGGTGGTGGAATATCCGTTGATGAGGTTTTCGTTGATACCTTTGAAAGCAAACAACATAAGAATCTTTATATTACCGGTGAGGTGCTAGATGTCCACGGTAAATGTGGTGGTTATAACTTGACATTTGCTATGCTTTCTGCTCTACAAGCAGTGGAGGATATACTTAGTAAAATTCGAGCATAACTTAGGAGGACAACAATGATTGAGATTAGAGGATTGAAAACTCCTATTATCAATTCCATAGATATATTAGAAAAGAAGATTACGAAAAAGCTACGATTAAAACAGATACCAAAGTATGTGATTTTGAAGCGTTCGATTGATGCCAGAAAGAAATCAGAGCTTTGTTACGTCTATCAGGTTGGTGTTTTGATAGAAAACGAAAAGTCGATTTTGAAGAAGATTAACGATAAGGATGTTATGTTAACAACTAGAGCAAAATATCAATTTCCTACATTTGGTAACCGTGTTATGCCACATCATCCTATGGTGGTCGGTTGCGGGCCGGCTGGTCTGTTTTGTGCTTTGATATTAGCACGGATGGGATATCAGCCCATTGTTGTAGAACGTGGTTTGCCAGTAGAAGAACGTTTATCTGTTGTAGATGCATTTTGGAAAGGGGATAAGCTTAATCCAGAATGTAATGTCCAATTTGGTGAAGGTGGTGCCGGAACCTTTAGTGATGGAAAATTAAACACACAGGTGAAGGACAAATATGGTAGAATTCGATTTGTATTGGAAGAGTTTGTGAAGCACGGTGCACCAGAGGAAATTCTATATGACAACAAACCGCATGTTGGTACGGATTTGCTTATCCATGTTGTAAAAGGTATCCGAGAAGAAATCGAAAGCCTTGGTGGTGCATTTTTATTTGATACGAAGGTGGCAGATATCGTTGCAGAAGATAATCAGATTACAAAGGCAAAGCTATTACATAGAGAATGCGAGCGCTTTATAGATACCAATTTGGTTGTATTCGCTATCGGTCATAGTGCAAGAGATACCTTTGAAATGTTATATGAAAAACAACTCTCTATGGAAGCAAAGGACTTCGCCATGGGGGTTCGTGTGGAACACAAGGCTTCCATGATTCAGGAAGTGATGTATGGAAATGGAAAAGAAGCAGAAGTCTTACCTGCTGCACCATACAAGGTGACTCACCAGACATCGAAGGGACGAGGTGTATATTCCTTCTGTATGTGTCCCGGCGGATACGTGGTAAATGCTTCCTCGGAAGAAGGGCACACGGCGGTTAATGGGATGAGTTACAGTGGTCGAGATAGCGAGAATTCCAATTCCGCTATTGTAGTTACAGTTCGAAGAGAGGATTATGGTAACGAACATCCACTTTCCGGAATTGCGTTTCAGCGTCAATTAGAGCATAATATATACGAAGAAGGAAATGGCAAGCTTGTAGTCCAGCGGTTTGAGGATTTTGAATCGGAGAAGCCGTCTACAACACTCGGCTCCATCGCTCCACAGATGAAGGGCGAATATGTACTAGGCAATGTTGCAAAGTGTTTGCCGTCATTTATGACAGAAGCAATTACAGAAGGAATGCATGCATTTGAAAGACAAATTCCGGGATTTTCCAATCCGGATACCATTTTATCCGGTGTCGAAAGCCGAACCTCTTCACCAATTCGTATTCACAGAGATGAAGCATTTCAGTCAAATGTGAGAGGCATCTATCCATGTGGGGAAGGTGCTGGATACGCGGGCGGAATTATGTCTGCGGCAATGGATGGAATGAAGGTTGCTGAGGCGATTATTAAGGAATATGCGCCGTTTTGTAATGAAGCATAGCGTATAATAGTTTAATATAAATTAGTAACGAAGAATTAGTATTAAGTATATAACAAAATGTAAGCTAAGCTTCTAACATTGAATAAGAAAATTTTAGATTAAACAGGAAGGAATTATATAACATGAACGAAGAAAAAATAGCAAGAATTAATGAGTTATACCACAAATCCAAAGCAGAGGGTTTGACAGAGGAAGAAAAGGCGGAGCAACAAGAGTTACGCAAGGAATATGTGCAAGCAATTCGTGGCAATATCCGTGCCACATTAGACAACGCAAGTATTAAGAATGCGGACGGTTCTATTACACCTTTAAAAATTGTCAGAGAAAGAAATGAGCAAAACAAATGAAATTAAAAGAAGAAGTACAATTATTACCCGAGAAAAATATACAGGAAGAAGAAGCCTATCTTGCTAAGAAAAATTCGATAACGCAATCGTTAACATTAACGCTAGATGCATACAAGAGCCAATTTGGAAGCATTCCAACCCGAATAGATAAGCGGAAAACAGAAATGTTAGCTGCAATTATTGTTTTTACAATTATTTTAGTGGTGGATGGTTTTTTTACATTATTATTCAAGAGCCCGGGAGGCTTTATACTTGGTTCTGCTTGGGAAATATGGGCGGTATGCATTTTTCTTTATATTGCATTATGGAAGTCTGGATTTAAAATGGTCGAGAAAATATTTGAATTCAATATACAGAATGAAACGTTATCCTTCCAAAAATACAAAGAAAAATATAATGTGTATACACTGCGAGATGAACAGCGTTATTGTAAATACAAAATTGACGAGATAGAAACTAAAATATTTGAACTTTCCAATATGCAATACCCTACATCTTTAGAACCATATGCCCAATATTGTTATGTTGAAAAAAGAGCGGATACCTATACCTTTGATTTGTTCCGCAACAATCAAGTTTTATGCTACATAATTATGGGTGTTCTATTTGTTTTTTGTTTTATCATTTTATAATAAATATGTAAACCATTAGCCGTGAGTTAGCTTCACGATTAGAAACCGAGGTGACTTGAAAAGCGTGGATAAAAAAGAATTGAGACAGATTATGCGTGAAAAAAGAAATGCTTTGACAATCGTTGAGCGGAAACAGTATTCCGAGCTGATTACCGAAAGGATTCTAAATAGCGACTTTTACCAAAATGTAAAAAACATTTGTGTGTATGAAGCATTTCGCAATGAGGTAAGCTGTGAGTACATAACAAAACAAGCTTTTCAGGATGGGAAATGTGTATATCTGCCTGTAACAGATAAAGCAACCAAAACTATGGAATTTTATCAAATTACAGAAGATACCATTTATCGAGAGGGGAATTATGGTATTCGTGAACCGGTGTTAGATGAGAGTACTAAAACATTACAACAAAAAGCACTTATTCTGATGCCTGGACTTGCATTTGACCGAAATAAGCATAGATTGGGCTATGGTGGTGGATATTATGATAAGTATTTATCCTTACATAAAGAGCATATAACCGCAGCATTGTGTTATAATTTCCAGATAGTGGATGAATTGCCTTGTGAGGAGCATGATATTTTGCCGGATTATATTGTGACAATGGATGAGATATTCTAAGTCAGGAGGATTAAGAATGGCAGATACAATATTTTATAAAGGAAAACTTAAACGAGGAAAAAATCCTTTAGAAGTTTTTGAAAAGATAAAAAAAGGGATTAAGAAAAAGGGACCTACAAAGGATTGGGTATGTACTATTCATGAAGATATTCCTAAATTGCAGATAGATTTTCCTGATAATGAAAGCGAAAACTTCATTTTGACATTTAATGAAAAGGGTGAGTTTAATAGTTTTTGTAAGGTTTATTTTCCGCTTGAGGGTGAATTGTTTGAAGATGGAAAGAGTGAATTTAAAGCCTTACTAGATGCATTCTATAACGCAAAATCTTTTTTTAACAATATTGAAATTACAGATGATTTCGGATTGGCGGAAAGCTATTGGGATAGTAAACGTTTCAAATTTGATTTGCGCACTCTAACTTACGAAGAAGAACAAAGAGTGAAGCGACTGTATTCAAATGGATATACTACGCACGAAGATTTACTTCGGGCTATTATGGCGGAAGATATGGAAATGCCAGTTAGTGATTTGGCAAACTATATTAATATAGATATATGCTATGCCTATAATTATGATTATTCACCTCAAATCCAAATACCATTATATAGCTATTTATATGAAACTGCGGTCTTTTGCAAAGAAGGAAGATTATGTGAAGTACCAGACTATATGTATTATGATTTGGGGAAAATTTATTTTTCAGTATTTGCATTTGTTGAAGGTATATCATGGATTTTTCTAGATGGTACAGGATATGACACAGTTTTGAATACAGAAAAGAAAAGAGCTTTTAGTCAAAAAGATGCACAAGTAGGTTTGTTATTTAGAGAAAAATTTGCCCCACTCTTTTTAGAGGAAACGGATGAGCTTAATCGATGTATTTTAGCATATAGATATTTTGTGTCTGTATATGATTTTCTTGGATTTGAATATGCCGGAAAAAGTCATAATCTCAAAACTGTTATTGAGGAGATTATAGAAATCTACGGTGAAGAAAAAGGGGTAATATTGCTGAATGCCTTTTGTACTAGTAAAAAATATATTTTTTCATGTTCTGACAACGAGAAAAAGCAAAAATATGCGAGAAATTTAGAAAGGCACTTAAAAGAACGTTATGGAGATACGATAATTCAAGAATATTTAGAATTCAAGAAAGAATATGAAGTAAACATGAAATTTGATGCGGAAACGGATTATATGGCGTACACAAGAACGAATTATATTGATGATTCACTTGTGCTTGATTAAAATAAGGAGATATACCTATGAAAAACATTCAAAATTACGATGCTGAGAAATACATAAAAATAGGTCTGTTATCTGTGTTTAAAAAGTCAGCATATAAGAAATTAGAAGATGGAATTTATGAACACAAAGAGGATGATGAAATCTTATATGTAACCTCTCTATCCTTTGAACAAGAACCAGAATACGAAGAAGGAGAATTTGCAGATGATATATCACAATATCCTCTAGAAGATATATTAGATAAATTCTTATGTCATATTTCTGATTTTTACGAAGATTTTAATGTGGCAGGCTCAAAAACCTGTTATTTGGAATTTGCAGCTATGGATATTGAAGATATTAGAGAATTAAGAACAATTATCGGAAAACATGTTTATAACAAAGATGTTGAGGAAGATGGTGAAATCTATAGCGAATTGGTTATTGAATAAAGGACGAAATTGATTATTGATAACATTAATAACATAGATATAAAAAATTATTGTGAAGAAGGAGATTAACACATGGAATTAGAAAGAATGGGACAGCTTGCGAAAGCAGCATCAAGAAGCTTAATGAAATTAACACAGCCAGAGAAGAATGCTTGTCTTGTAACAATTGCAAGAAATTTGGTAGATAACACAGACAAGATTTTAGAGGCAAATGCAAAGGATCTTGAAAATGGTATTGCAAATAATATGCCAGAGTCTTTGCAGGACCGTCTTCGTTTAACGGAAGACCGAATTGAAGGAATTGCAGAGGGTGTTAGACAGGTGGCAGCTTTGGATGACCCTGTAGGAGAAGTGTTATCTATGAAATCCCGCCCGAATGGACTGATGGTAGGTAAGAAGAGAGTTCCATTAGGCGTCATCGGTATGATTTACGAATCTCGTCCTAATGTAACCGTGGACGCATTTTCTCTTTGTTTTAAGACGGGTAATGCAGTAATTTTACGTGGTGGTTCTGACTGCATTTATTCTAACATTGTACTTGTGGATATTATTAAGAAGTCATTGGAGGAAAATCATGTAACTCCGGATGCAGTGTTCTTGTTAGAGGATACCAGCCGTGAAACTGCAACAAAGATGATGCAGATGAACGAATACATTGATGTATTAATCCCTCGTGGCGGTGCTGGGCTTATTCGTTCGGTTGTACAGAATGCGACTGTCCCTGTAATCGAAACCGGAACTGGTAACTGTCATGTATATATTGACGCAACAGCAGATGTGGAAATGGCTGTTGATATCGTTATAAATGCAAAAATGCAGCGTCTAGGTGTATGTAATGCCTGCGAATCTTTAGTGATTCACAAGGATATTGTAGATGTAGTTGCGCCTAAGATTATTGCTGCCTTGAAGGAAAAGGATTGTGAAATTCGTGGTGATGAGACCATGCAGTCTTACGATTCGTATGTTATTCCTGCAACAGAGGAAGACTATGCAACAGAATACTTAGATAAGATTATCTCTGCAAAGGTGGTTTCTTCCGTGGATGAAGCAATCGAGCATATTAATGCGAATTCAACAGGACATTCTGAATCTATCGTGACGAAGGATTATGACAATGCCCAGAGATTCTTAAATGAGGTAGACTCTGCGGCCGTATATGTCAATGCATCTACCAGATTTACAGATGGATTTGAGTTTGGATTCGGTGCTGAGATTGGAATTAGTACCCAAAAGCTTCATGCAAGAGGACCAATGGGATTAGAAGCTCTTACAACTACGAAGTACATTATCTACGGTAATGGACAGGTGAGACCATAAGCAAGAGGTATATATAATGTTCAAAAACAAGAGAAATTATGCTATTTGTTTAATTGTTGAAACAATTCTACCTTGGTTTGTATTGGTTTGCGGATTTCCTGCTATTATCAACTTTGAT
Source organism: uncultured Clostridium sp. (assembly GCA_964439445.1). Taxonomy (GTDB): domain Bacteria; phylum Bacillota; class Clostridia; order Lachnospirales; family Lachnospiraceae; genus CAG-590. Next base: position 20,634 of record CAYTOQ010000019.1, read on the forward strand.
TTGAGTGGTGATACCTATAATGGTGGCAATTATGGACCAGAGTATTTAGAATACAATTCTTTATTTCATCTTTGGTATAGTATTGCGAACATAATTGGTTGGATTGTTGTGGTAGTAGAATGGATATTCAGCATGATTTCATTTATTGTTATGATAAGTAAGATTACTGACAGATCAAGAGAGAAGTATAGCGTTATAAAACCATTAATTAGCTGGCTTTATTCTGGCTTTTGTATATTAGGCACATTGCTATTAATGCTCTTTGTTCATACCTTTACATATGGAATGAGTATATAGTATGTAATACATAATGCGTTTGATTACGCAAATTAGACTGAAACAAATTATAGGATACGAAAATTAATATAAGGAGTACAACATGGAAGCAAAATTTACAGGAAGTAAGGATTATGTAGCAAGTGAAGAATTGATGGCAGCAGTTGATGTGGCAATCGCATTACAGAAGCCGTTATTGATTAAAGGAGAGCCGGGAACTGGTAAGACAATGCTTGCAGAGGCAATTAGCCAGTCTATGGGTAAGGAATTATATATTTGGAATATCAAGTCTACAACAAAGGCGCAGGATGGTTTGTATGTGTACGATACCATCCAGAGACTTTATGATTCCCAGTTTGGTGAAGAGGGTGTAGATGATATTGCACACTATATTAAGCTAGGAAAGCTTGGTGAAGCGTTTAAGTCTGATGAGCAGGTAATTCTTTTGATTGATGAAATTGATAAAGCAGACCTTGAGTTCCCAAATGACTTATTATGGGAGCTTGACAAAATGGAATTCTATATCCACGAAACAAAGGAAACCGTGAAGGCAAAGGTTCGTCCGATTGTAGTTATCACTTCGAATGCGGAGAAAGAGTTGCCAGATGCATTCCTTCGAAGATGTATTTTCCACTATATTGCCTTCCCTGACAGAGAGCAGATGACAGAGATTGTTAATGCCCATTTTGAGAATCTGGAAGAAAATGTACTTAAGAATGCATTAGATACCTTTTATTGGATTCGTTCGATTAAGGATATCCGCAAAAAACCAAGTACATCGGAATTGATTGATTGGATTCGTGCGTTGACCTTAAGTGGAATCTCAACAGATAAATTGAGAGAAGAATTACCATTTATCGGTGTGCTTTTAAAGAAGGATGAGGATTTGGAAGCACTTAAGAAGGCGAAGCTTTACTAAATAATTGTTGGATATGTGAATTGTTTCTTTAATTACACAATAAATGAAACAAGATAGATTAATAAACAGAACGGAGAAGCTATGTTTATAGATTTCTTTTATACATTAAAAGCAAAAGGCTTGGATATTTCCATGACGGAGTGGCTAACATTTATGGAAGCACTGGATAAGGGATTAGCAGGTTCTAATTTCACCCAGTTTTACTATGTCAGCCGTATGATTTTGGTTAAGTCTGAGTCCGATTATGATAAATTTGATATGGCATTTATGGAGTACTTCAAGAACATTCAGTCTGAAGATGCAATACCACAGCAGTTAAAGGATTGGTTGGACAAGGGTGAAGAGATGGAGGTTGACCATCAAAATGCGGAGATGTACGCCTTTAACCAGCAAAAGAATGCAGACGAGGTAAAGAGGATGTTCCGCGAACGTCTCATGGAACAGAATTCGGAGCACAATGGTGGTAACCACTGGATTGGTACTTCTGGCGGTTCTGCATTTGGACATCACGGACGTAATGTGGGTGGTATCCGTATTGGCGAGCAGGGTGGTATGCAAAGTGCGTTTCAGGTTATGAGCGAGCGAAAATACGAGGATTTCCGTAATGACAAGGTGTTAAATATGCGTCAATATCAGGTGGCGTTTCGTCGTTTGCGTCAATATTCCTCAAGACTTGATGTGCCAAAGACAGAATTGGATATTGATAAAACCATCGATAAGACCTGTAACAATGGTGGGTATTTGCAATTAGAGTTCGATCGCCCAAGAAAGAATACAGTGAAGCTGTTGTTATTGTTTGACTGTGGTGGAACCATGATACCATTTATGAATCTCTGTAATGAGTTGTTCCAGGCGGTTCACAAAGCGAATCATTTCAAGGATGTGCAGACCTATTATTTTCATAACTGCATTTATTCTAAGGTGTATAAGACTGCAGAATGTGAGATAGGCGACTGGGTAGACTTAGACTATCTATTCAAGCACTACGACAAGGATTACAAAGTGATTATCGTTGGCGATGCACAGATGGCACCGGAGGAGCTTTTTGATAAGAATGGTAACTATAAGGGACCAAATGACGGACTTTCCGGATATGAGTGGTGCCAGCTTTTAAACAGCAAGTACAAGAAGTGTGTTTGGATGAATCCAAGATACCACGCGCAGAGAAGCATGGTTACATGGATGGAGTCAGAGGATGCGTTGTCTGAGTTGTTCCATATGTATACTTTGTCAGTAGATGGATTAAAGGAAGCGATAACATATTTGTTGAAGTCGAAGTGATTACAAAGGAAATATAAAAAGTATATATCAATCAGAAATGGAGATTTCACATTGAAGATATTAGTAGATGCCGATGCTTGTCCGGTTGTAAGCATTGTAGAACGAATTGCAAAACAACAGAATATCGAAGTTATCTTACTATGTGATACGAACCATGTATTACATTCGGATTATAGTGAGGTAAGGATTATCGGTGCTGGGGCAGATGCGGTAGATTTTGCCTTAGTGAATCTTTGCAACAAAGGTGATATCGTTGTAACCCAGGATTATGGTGTGGCTGCTATGATTTTAGGGAAAGGTGCCGTTGGTATTCACCAGAGCGGACGCTGGTACACCGATGATAATATTGACCAGATGTTAATGGAGCGTCATATTAACAAGAAAGCAAGACGTGCCAAGGGAAAGCATCATTTAAAAGGACCTGCAAAGCGAACCGAAGAGGATGATAGACGATTTGAAGAGTCTTTCGTGAGATTGATTGAAAAAATGAGGTTATAAAAGACGATATGCGCTGGAGAAAAAATAATGAAGAGGAAAACAGATGAGAAGCCAAATAAGAAAAT
>CAYTOQ010000019.1:23772-29480 GCA_964439445.1 uncultured Clostridium sp.
GCGCTGGAGAAAAAATAATGAAGAGGAAAACAGATGAGAAGCCAAATAAGAAAATGTCGTTGAAATTACAAAAGAAACTGACACGAGCAATACAGCTGATGATGCTTCAGAAACGGATGTTATATCATCGAAATCCTTCACCCTTGTTGGATTGGACGATAGAAGCTTGCTAGGTGATACATTACATACTTTGACGAAAGATATCAAGAAAGACCGCTTTGTCTTATTATTGGCACACGAGCCACAAAACATGATGTTTTACAGTAAAGAAAATGTAGACTTGATATTATCAGGACATGCCCATGGTGGACAGTTCCGTTTACCAGGCGTTGGTGGAGTTTTTGCACCAGACCAAGGATTCTTCCCGGAATACACAGAGGGTCTACATGAGGAAAATGGGGTGTCAATGATAATTAGTCGAGGAATTGGTAACAGCATTGTGCCGGTTCGTATATTTAACAGACCAGAAATTGTATGCGTAGAACTTGTTTCAGAATAGACATGATTAACATATACAACATACTAAGGTTAGAATTACTAATGTATAGATTAGTAATTTTAACCTTATTTTTTATTTAATAGAGTGCATGCTTATTTGTGGTATTTTTTCTCATAAATGACATTCTTTTTTACATGTAAAACATTGATTTTTTAAATCATTTTTTGTATACTGTATCTTGTATTTTTATGTTTATCAGACAACTATATTTTGATAAATATGTGTTTTATTTTTCATAAGTATGTTTACGAGTTTATGAATAGAATTTCAATACATTAGATTGGAGAACAATATGAGAACAGAACAGAATATAAATGAACAAGAAGCATTGAAGCAAAAAGAAATTATGGAACGCTTGAAGGTTCGAATTGCAGAAAAGTCCAAGGAGCTTGGCCGCCCTCTTACCTATTGTAGCGTTTGCTTTGGCTGTCAGATGAATGCAAAGGACAGCGAGAAGCTAGAGGGTATTCTAGAAACCATCGGCTATGTGCGTTCCGAGAGTGAGGATGCAGACTTTCTTATTATGAATACCTGTACCGTTCGAGAAAATGCAAACCTACGAGTATATGGAAGACTCGGACAACTCAAGAAATACAAGAAGAAAAATCCGCATATGCTCATTGCCCTTTGCGGTTGTATGATGCAGGAAAGTCTTGTGGTAGAAAAGATTAAACAAAGCTACCGCCATGTGGACATCATTTTTGGTACCCATAATGTGTTTAAGCTCGCAGAATTAATTGAGAATAAGCTAAATTCAAAGGGAATGGTCATTGATATCTGGGAAGGAACCAGTGAAATTGTAGAGGATTTACCAAGCGAGCGTAAATATGACTTCAAATGCGGTGTCAACATCATGTTTGGATGTAACAATTTCTGTACCTACTGTATCGTACCGTATGTGCGCGGTAGAGAGCGCTCTAGAAAACCAGAGGATATTATTGCAGAGATTAAAGAGCTTGTCGAAGATGGCGTAGTGGAAATTATGCTGCTAGGACAAAATGTTAACTCTTACGGAAAGAATCTAGATAATCCAATTACATTTGCACAATTGCTAGAACAGGTAGAAGCAGTCGAGGGCTTGAAAAGAATTCGTTTCATGACTTCACATCCAAAGGATTTATCCGATGAGTTGATTGCTGTCATGGCAAAGTCGAAAAAGATTTGCAAGCATTTGCACCTACCAATGCAATCAGGAAGTACCAAGGTATTGAAGGATATGAATCGTCACTACACAAAGGAAGATTATCTTACATTGGTGGAGAAGATTAAAACTGCGATTCCTGATATTTCCTTGACTACGGATATTATTGTTGGTTTCCCAACAGAGACAGAGGAAGACTTTAACGAGACGTTAGATGTGGTAAGAAAGGTTCGCTTTGATTCTGCATTTACATTTATCTATTCCAAGCGTACCGGAACTCCAGCAGCAACAATGGAGTTTGTATCCACTGAGGCTGAAATCAAAGAGCGTTTTGATCGTTTGTTGAAAGAGGTTCAGGATATTGCAAAGGAAACCTGTAGCAAGGATCAGGGAAGTGTATTAGAAGTGTTAGTAGAAGGTGTAGATGAGCAGGATGCAAGCTTGCTGACTGGTCGATTATCCAACAATATCCTTGTTCATTTCCCAGGAGACGAATCCTTGATTGGAACCTTCCAGAATGTAAAGCTGAATGAGGCAAAGGGATTTTATTATCTCGGTGAGAGAGTAGAATAATATTTGTTTGATTTTGAACAAAAGAGGAATGCGGTATGCCAAATATATTGCAATTAATTGCTTTTTTAACTTTTTTAATTGGTGGCTATCTGTATATTATGTGGCTCATAAATCGATCCATTCAAAAGATAGCCTTAAAAAATGCTCAACAAATACCAGATAGCACAAAACATTTATTGAAGCAGTCTTATGAACAGACAGAAGTATCAAGGACAGAACGATTAAAATATGTTATGCGTTCTGCTATTATTGCTACAATTGTATATTTTGTTATTTTTGTATTAGGCGTCATTTTGTTAAAAAATGCAGTACAAGCCTTTGACATGAAAGCATACCTTATAATTATGCTTGTGCTTTTTATACCATTTTTTCTTTATTTTGTAATCGATATTTTTAAGGTTGCTCCTTGGAATACGGTTTATCGAGTAAAGGCAATTCATTGCTATACTACTACTGGAAAAATGGCACAAGAATTTGTATATTATTACGACTTTATAAAAGAAGATTTTGTTGTGGCTGCTCTTCCCGATACGACATCCTTGTGCAATATCAATACTACGAAAGACGGTTTGTTCGACATATTAGTTGTTGCAAAGCGCCATCGTTTGAAACTAATTGATGTTGTACGATAGAATTAAATTGTTGCTAAATATAAAATACATCGCAAAACAAATGATTAAAGAGGTATTATGCCTATGAAGAAAATCAATTTTTATCTACCAGATTTTTATGTGAATTTTAGACTAATTGTGGCAATTGATAATTTGATGCGCAAATCCAGTGAATATTTCTTTGATAATATTCGTATCGGAGCAGTCTATGGTTGTTTTCCTGGAAGTATCTGGAACGGTGGGCGTGTTATTTTGGGTAGTTGCACCAAAAATGAGATGGAACAGGTGATTTCAGAGCTGAACGCCCGAGATATTGCGGTGCGATACACCTTTACCAACCCACTTTTGGAGACACATCATTTATTGGATACCTTTTGTAATCTGTGCTTAGAATTAGGTGATAATGGTAAAAATGAGGTCCTAGTGAATTCACCTGTTTTGGAGGACTTCATCCGAAAAACATATACAGGCTACGGAGTATTATCCTCAACTACAAAATGTCTAAATGATACGAATTCCATACAAAAGGAATTGGAAAAGGATTATAAGCTTGTTGTTTTAGGTTGGTCGCAGCCAGTTGGAATTTTCAGAAATCATATTTCCAGAGTGCAAGAATATCGGAAGAGATTTTTATGAAATTACGAAAAATCGTTCTTTCATTTCGACCGATGATATATTCGGTAGATATCATGATGCAGATTTTGTTCATTTTAAGTTGGATGGAAGAGGATTTAACAAATACAAGGTGTTAGAAAGCTTTGTGTATTATCTGGTGAAACCGGAATATCGGGATAAAGTACGGATGACACTACTGAAAGAAGTATATAGATAACTACTGCAAAAGTGATGTTAAAACCTATAAAAATGTGTAAAAATAATTGATAAAATGCGTAAAAATGTGTAAAATACACCTGTGAAATTGCATGAAAATGTGTAAATATTAATCTTTACATGTGCTTATTATGTGTTTGGAGGGATTGCATTGAAGCGAAAGGCAATAGAATTGTTAAACAACTGGAAAAATGATAGCGATAGAAAGCCACTAATCCTTAAAGGCGCACGGCAAGTGGGTAAAACCTGGCTTATGAAGCAATTTGGCGAAGAGCATTATGAGAACTATTTTTATTTCAACTTTGATGAAGAGGATGATATTGCGTCCATTTTCACAAGTAATAAAGATCCATTTCGAATTATTGAATTACTTGGCATGATAGAAGGAACGAAAATTGAGCCCGAAAAACATTTAATTATATTTGATGAGATACAAGAGTGCCCAGAAGCACTGAATTCCCTTAAGTATTTTTATGAAAAAGCGAATCAATATCATGTGATATCAGCAGGAAGCTTATTAGGTACATTGTTGACTCAGCCCAAAACTTATCCAGTGGGAAAGGTGAATATTCTTAACATTTATCCAATGACATTTGACGAGTTTTTATGTGCAACAGATGAAACCCTATATCAGTATTATCTTACAATTAACAAAGCTTGTCAGATTGAAGAAATATTCCATAAGAAATTTCTGGATGCATATAAGCATTATTTGATTATTGGTGGTATGCCAGAATGTGTAGCAAGCTGGTTACAACATAAAGATTGTTCCAAGGTTCAGAAAATACAACACGAGCTAATCGAGTTATATGAAAATGATTTTTCAAAACACAATGGCAAGGTTAACAGTGGTCGTATTTTACTTGTATTTCGAAGCATTGTGAATCAACTGGCAAAAGATAATGAAAAGTTTATCTACGGATGTGTCAGACAAGGTGCACGTGCCCGCGAATTCGAAGAGGCAATCGAATGGTTGGTTTCTGCTGGAATGGTAATTCGCATTCACAATGTAAGCAAGCCAGAGCATCCATTAAATGCATTTGAAGAAAGGAATCATTTCAAGCTATTTCTATTTGATGTGGGCTTATTAAAGTATATGGCAGGTATTAGCAACGAAGCGATTTTATTAAAAGCTGATTATCAATTTAAGGGTGCATTGACAGAGAATTTCTGCTTGCAACAGATGCGAGATTTGTTTGATACGACACCGAAATACTATGTTCAAGGACAAAATAGCGAGATTGATTTCTTGTTGCAAAAAGGAATGGATGTAATTCCGGTAGAGGTTAAGGCCGGAGAGAACGTTCATGCAAGGAGTTTGAAAAAGTATATTGCGGAGAAAAAGCCGAATCAAGCAATACGATATTCAGGATTGGGATATAAGAAGCAAGATGTTATTACAAATATTCCGTTGTATTTGATTAATAAGACGGATATATTATTGAATTAATGTGCGGATCAATTGTCCTACATTTCGAGCAGAAAAAAAGAAAACCATGCACTTATGAAGTAATTATTTATAAAGCAATTTCGAGAGTTAGTACAACAGGATTATCATCCAAAATTAAGAAGAAAATATGCTATTTCATTTGGTTTAAATAAACGTTTGTGTAAAAAGGGGGAATGGATATGTCAACAACAGATATTGTACTTACTATTATTTTATTCATAGTTGCATTTGCTATGTTTCTTATTAGTTATTTGCAATTTAAAGAAAAGATGGTTTTACTCAATAATGCTTATATCTATGCGTCAAAACAGGAACGCGAAACAATGAATAAAACACCTCATTACAGACAGTCAGGCGTTGTATTTGCACTGATTGGACTTACATTTATGCTTGGTGTTTTCGAAATGATTTGGAAATATGATATTATATTTTATTGTGTGTTAGCAATTTGTTTCGTTTCGGTTATATATGCAATTGTGTCAAGTATTCATATCGAACGGAAGAGTAATAAACAGCGGTAAATTGAATTCTCACTTGAGGTATTTTTAGGGATTTAATAACTGTTATATCTTGTTATAAAAATCTCGTCAAACCCTTGAAAAT
>CAYTOQ010000020.1:0-27581 GCA_964439445.1 uncultured Clostridium sp.
TATCAATACGACGAGACTCATGTCGCTCTGTACCAATAATACGAAGACCGCCTAATTCCTTAACACCTTCGCCCAGCTTAATATCCGTACCACGACCGGCCATATTGGTAGCGATTGTTACAGCATTCATCTGACCTGCCTGTGCTACAATCTCAGCCTCCATCTCATGGAACTTCGCATTTAACACCTTATGAGGAATATGCTTCTTCGTCAAAAGACGACTTACTTCCTCCGAAGAATCAATAGTAATTGTACCAACCAATACTGGTTGTCCCCTACGGAAACAATCTGCAATGTCTTCTACGATTGCATTTAATTTCTCTTTCTTTGTACAAAACATCGAATCATCTTCATCAATTCGAGCAACCGGAAGGTTAGTAGGAACCTCTACAACGTCCATTCCATAAATTTCACAGAATTCATTTTCTTCTGTAAGAGCAGTACCGGTCATACCTGCCTTCTTATTATACTTATTGAAGAAATTCTGGAAGGTAATTGTTGCAAGAGTCTTACTCTCTCTTTGCACCTTCACATTCTCTTTTGCCTCGATTGCCTGATGCAAACCGTCAGAGAAACGTCTACCCGGCATAACACGTCCAGTAAATTCATCTACAATTAAAACTTCGTTATCTTGAACAATATAATCCTTATCCTTAAACATCAAATTATGCGCACGAAGTGCTAATATGATGTTGTGCTGAATCTCTAAATTTTCAGAATCAGCAAGATTATCTATATGGAAGAAACTCTCCACTTCTTTGACACCTTGTGCGGTCAAAATAACCTGCTTATCCTTTTCGTTCACAAGGAAATCTCCATCTTCTTCGATATCAATACCCATAATGGCATCCATCTTCGATAGTTCACCATCTCCTTGTCCACGCTTCATACGGCGAGCAAGCAAATCACACATTCTGTATAACTCCGTAGATTTACCACTCTGACCAGAAATAATAAGTGGAGTTCTAGCCTCATCGATCAAAACAGAGTCCACCTCATCCACAATCGCATAGTGAAGAGATCTCTGAACTAGCTGTTCTTTATATATAACCATATTATCTCTCAAATAGTCGAAACCTAATTCGTTGTTGGTAACATAGGTAATATCACAGTTGTATGCTTCCTGGCGTTCCTCTTTATTACAACTATTTAAAATAACACCGACCTTTAAGCCAAGAAATTCATGAATCTGACCCATCCATTCTGCATCACGCTTAGCAAGATAGTCATTCACCGTAACAATGTGTACGCCTTTCCCTTCTAACGCATTCAAATATGCAGGAAGTGTAGAAACAAGTGTCTTACCTTCACCTGTACGCATTTCAGGAATCCTTCCTTGGTGAAGCAATATACCACCCATAAGCTGTACACGATAATGCTTCATTCCCAAAGTACGAACTGCAGCTTCTCTCACAACCGCATACGCCTCAACCAAAAGGTCATCTAATGTTTCCCCCTCTGCCAAACGTTTTTTGAATTCGTCTGTCTTGGCTCTCAACTCACTATCTGATAATGCTTGCATATTTTCATCCAATGCTTCAATCTTATCAACTAATGGAGTAATTCTCTTTATTTCTTTGTCACTGTGTGTTCCAAACAATTTCTCGATAATACTCATTCTCTACTCTCCTATTACATTTAAAGATAATCATACGGATAACATTCTAACACTATTCCCACAAAAAGTAAAGGGTTGCCGATTTTGGCAACCCTTTTAAAACTCTATTCAAATTAGCACTCTGGTTCAATCAAACCATAAGTATTACCCTTTCTCTTGTAAACTACATTCACTTCGTCTGTCTCTGAATTGCGGAATACAAAGAAACTGTGTCCTAACATATCCATCTGGAAACAAGCCTCTTCCGGATCCATCGGCTTAATTGCAAACTTCTTCGTACGAATAATATTAATCTCATCATCATCCGGAATATCTTCCTCAATAAATGTCTTCTGCAAATATGATGCACTCTGTGCCTGATCCACTAATTTCTTCTTATGTCTAGAAATCTGTCTCTCAATTACTTCTGTCACAAGATCAATGGAAACATACATATCATCGCTAACCTGCTCTGCGCGAATAATATTACCCTTAATAGGAATTGTAACTTCCATCTTTTGTCTATCTTTTTCTACTGAAAATGTTACCTGAACTTCTGTATCTTCAGTAAAATATTTCTCAAGTCTATCTAACTTCTCGTATACTGCTGCTCTTAAACCATCTGTTACCTCAATGTTTTTTCCACTAATTATGTACTTCATAATCTGTCAACTCCTTCTCGTCATATTACAATCAGTCTTTTCCCCAATCTCCCACGAAAAAGCTTAATATCACAGTTCTATCTCCTGCACTTTCCGTATCAACTGACCGTAAAACAATTATACCACATCTTGTATTTTTTTCAATCTATAACTATAAAAAAATTTAGATTTTTCCAGTCTCTTTCTTTGAATAATCTGTCAATTCAAGAAATATTTTCCACTTTTTTCGACATTTCATTTGTCAATTCTTTTTTTTAAGAAGTTTTTTTTCGTCACTTTACACAGAACATATTTTCTACTTTCCTCCTATAGTTTTCCACTTTGCTAACTAACTTTTTTGTGGATAATGTGGATAACTCTGTTAATAACTCGATTTTCCGAGCTTTTTTCCACTTTGCAAATGTTCAAAAGCAGGTTTCATAATCACTTTACATAATCTTTCCATCCTTTTCGTTCTGTTTTTTCACAATTTTTTTGTGCATTTTTCCAAATCTTATCCATTCCTCTTCAAATAAAATAATTAGAAAATTTAATTTTCACAAAAAAATTGTGTGCCAACTCAAGATATAGGGTTGCCACACAATCTCTTTTCCTGTCTTTCATATAATTCAAGTACCTTTTGCAAACACGTTATTTCTTATGTGTAAGCACATATCGCATTTCACCTTTTTGCAGATCTGTCAACTGCGTTTGATCCAACTCCGACAAGCGTTCAGCTTCCTCTACAGAAATCAAAGAACGCAATTGCACTTGATGATTTTCCACCGGGATATAAGAAACCTTTTTCTTATCCTCAATCGATTTCAATCCATAGTACAATACCTGTTCCCCATTCTTAGCGGAAAGCTTCGTTAACTCTGCTACCTGACAGACACCCAGCGACTCACTAAATATAACTTCTTTTTTCTCAAACACACTTTCCACTCCTCTCTTTCTGTCGAACTATCAGGTAATTGCGAAACCATCAAAATCTTATATTGAGTTATGCAACTTGAACAAATACCAATAAGCAGGTGCTGTGAGGTCGTCGGCACTTAATGAGAGGCTTTGCCTCGAATTTAGTATCGTTACGAACCGAGCGCAGCGAAAGCGTACCTGCGTTGGTGTGTTCAAGTTGTATAACTCACACACATAATATTATCGTTTCGCAATTACCTATGTCGAACTATAAATCTCATCTCTCCATCTTCCAAAACGCTACAGAATACGGTGCAAGCTCACTTCCGCCTCCAAAATCATGATTCTTTCCTGTAATCAAATCGACCGCCATACCACAACCCGCATCAAAATGTGCTGTATACGGCTGGTCGGATGCATTGATTGCAACCAAGACACGCTCGTCATCACAAGCTCTCTCAAAAATACACTGATGGTTCGTAAGTACCACCGAACGGAACCCACCATAATTCAACGCCTTACTATTCTTCTTTGCCTCAGAAAGCTTGGAAATCCACTCACCTAAGTCATTGTAAACCGGTTCCTCAAAGGAAACACGAAGCGCAGGATCCCCTTCACTCTTATGTGCTTTCACACCCCATTCACTTCCATAGTACACACAAGGAATACCCGGCATACCAAAGGTCATAGCATAAATGAGTGGCATATGCTTCTCATTTGACAGGTTACTTGCAATACGCGAAACATCATGATTATCCACAAAGCAAAGTAAATGTCTCTCTTTGTATAATGTCCAGTTTTCCGGTCCGAATTGTCTCGCTAATGAGTGACAAATTTCAAACATATTCATAGAATTAAAGCTTGAAAACAAGCCCTTATAACACTCATAATTAGTAACCGAATGACACATTTCATCATTCATCCATTGCTTATAATCACCATGAAGTGTTTCACCTACAATGAAAAACTCTTCCTTTAAAGAATCCGTAAACTGACGAAGTCTCTTTAAAAAATCCTTGTCCAAACAGTATGCAACATCCAAACGCAAACCATCTATGTCGAATTCTTCCACCCAGCCCTTCACAGCCGCAAAGATGTGCTGAATCACTTCTTCATTGCGAAGATTCAATTTCACCAAATCATAATTTCCTTCCCAGCCTTCATACCACAAACCATCATTGTAGTTCGAATTGCCTTCAAAGCTGATATGGAACCAGTCACGGTAACGGGAATTCTCACGATTTGCCAACACATCCTGAAACGCCCAAAAACCTCTTCCAACGTGATTGAATACACCGTCTAATACAACACGAATTCCGGCTTGGTGCAACGCATCACAAACCTTTTTAAAATCTTCATTCGTTCCCAAGCGACAATCAATCTTTGAATAATCTCTTGTATTATATCCGTGAGTATCTGACTCAAACACCGGTGAAAAGTAAATGGCGTTTGCTCCTAACTTCTCAATATGTGGAATCCAATCAATCACCTTCAAAACTCTAGACTCCAAATTACCATCATTTTCAAATGGTGCACCACAAAATCCCAACGGATATATTTGATAAAACACACTCTCATATGCCCACATCCTAATGTCCTCCTAATTCGCATCTACGCATCCAGCAACCACTCACAGTCACTACATACACCAATTATTATACCACATCTCGTGGTTTGTGGCAAACAAGTAAACTATCTTGTGGTCTTCATCCATTTCCACATCCATTCAGAAAATTCTTTATGCTTCCTATTTCACTCCACCATACGCCTTGTGTAACTCTAAACTTTTTCCTTTATAGCTCGCCATCTCACTCACCGAAACGACCTGGTAACCCATCTCCTTCAGCCGAGGTACAAGAAGCTCCACCGCTTCCGCGGTAGATTCGTAAATGTCATGCATTAAAATGATATCCCCATCCTCAATATTTGCAATAATGTTGTCTACTATCACTTGCGCATTTCGACTATCCCAATCCTCCGTATCAAGATCCCACAGCACAACTGGCTGTTGAAGTTGACCAAGCACTTCATCATTATAGGCACCATATGGCGGACGAATCACTGTCGCAATTTCACCAGTTGCCTTTTTGACCGCACGGTTTACCTTATCAATCTCTTCCTCCACATCTGCCGAATCAATATCTGTCAAATTTGCATGACTATAGGTATGATTTCCAATTTCATTACCGGAAGACGCAATCGCTTGCAAGGTTTCCGGATATTTTTCTGCATTGGTTCCCACCACAAAAAATGTTGCATGCGAATAGTTTTCTTCTAATACCTTTAAGATTCGTCCTGTATATTCCGGATTCGGTCCATCATCAAAGGTCAGTGCTACCATAGGCGCATTCGCGTTCACATTTTGCGGATTACTTGCTCCAAACTCCTTAAAACGATAATAGGTTATAAATGAACCATAACTCTCTTCTCTGAATTCTTCCGGATTTTCAATTGCCTTACCTATTCTATCTTTATTTATCAAATTGTAATACCATCCTCTAAAACTATTCGCCTGCGACACTTCTGCCGCTATGATACAAAACATACTCGTAAGCAAAATATAACTAATATAAAAATTCTTTTGTTCCCCAAATGTACCTTTCAGAAAGCACCAACAGCTTTTTAACAGTTGTACTCCCTTACTCTTTATTTCCAGTAGATTCATCTATTTTTCCTTCCGCTATTTACCAAAACACATATCAAGTTATGTAAACTTGTTTTTCGAATTTAAGTATAACACAATCATTTAAGAATACTATCCTTTTTTTTAATTTTTTTGTAAAAATTTCTGGTAACTATTACATTTTGACTTTTCCGTGTTCTTTTACTGTCTCATGCCCACCTTACAAATTCACAATCAAAGTATCGTAGCCTCTTCTATTCAATTCACGCTCTAATTCGCGCGCATCATCCAAATCGTCCTCACGTCCAACTACCACAGCGTAATAACCATTCCAATCAATAATTTGTGCATAATACCCCTGCTCTAGCATTTCTTCCAATTGATACTGTGCATTTTCAAAACGTCTAAACAACCCTACCTGCACGCCAAACATTCTATCACTTTTTCCATTCTCTGCTCCACCCAACGTATTCTCAATTCCTGTTGCTATAGCATTTGCCACGGCGTCAAAATTTTGGTCAAACATCTGATTATCTTTGTCTGAATTGATAAAACCAGCTTCCACTAAAACAGCCGGCATAGAAGTGCGGCGAAGTACCGCCAAATCCTTTCTTTCCTCTACATTAATATTTCGAAATCCAACCTTTTCCAGCTCTTCATTAATGTTACGTCCCAATTCTGCCGGTACTCCTGCGTCGTTATAAACTAATGTCTGTACTCCATTGAACTGATTGGCATTCGCACTGGAATTACGATGAATGGACACAAAGTAATCACCACCACTCTGATTGGCAATCGTTGCTTTATCAATTGGCTTTTGATACACATCCGTTGTTCGAGTGAATATTACAGGAAATCCCATTTCTTCTAAGCGTTGCCCTACCGCCAAAGCAAGACGCAATGTATCATCCTTTTCTCTTCTTCCATTATAGGTTGCACCATTATCAAATCCACCATGTCCTGCATCTATTATTATAGTCGGTTTCATTTCCTGACTCCTTTTTTTCATCTACAACATTATATTCTGCAACCTCCTAAACGTGCCTAATACAACTATCAAATTCCTACAGCACATCACATAGATTTCTATTCACCACAACAAATCTATTACTTCCTATTTTCATTTGTTTCTTGTGTTTTACATACATTTCCGATAAACTGTCTTTATGTAAATTAAATTTCATTATAAGTGTATTTTTACAGGGAAATTATTTATATACCATACCAAAGAAAGGAAAAACTTATGAATTTAGAAAATGTAACGTACGATGCCTTTATTAGCTATCGACACTGCGAGCTCGATAAATTCGTAGCCGAAAATCTACATAAACAATTAGAAGCATTTAAAGTACCAAAGAGCATTATTCAGTCAGGGAAAACAAATGGCAAAGCAAAAATTGAACGTGTATTCCGTGACCGTGACGAGTTACCACTTGCCAGCAACTTAGCAGACCCTATCACTCAAGCATTGCAAAGCTCCGATTATCTTATCGTGATCTGTTCCCCTCGTCTGCCTGAGTCAAAATGGTGTCTGAAGGAAATTGAAACATTTATCGAGATGCACGGAAGAGATCACATACTTGCCGTATTAATTGAAGGCGAACCAATCGACTCTTTCCCAGAAATTCTCCGTTTTGACGAAAAGGTTGTCACCGAAGCAGATGGTAGCACTCACATTGAAAAGATTGAGGTGGAACCATTAGCTGCTGATGTGCGCGGAAAAGATAAGAAAGAAGTCTTAAAGCAAATCAAAAACGAACTATTACGATTAGTTGCACCTATTTTAGATTGTAACTACGACGATTTGAGAATGCGTCACAAGGAAGCAAGACAGAAAAAAATAATTCGTATCTCTCTTGCGATCAGTATTGTATGTTTGATATTTACTGCTATCAGCACCACTATGGCATTAACAATACACAAACAATCTAACACCATTGAAGAACAATACCACGCTGCCCTGGTTACGCAAGCAATCAGTTACGCATCCATCTCACAGACTCTACTAGAGCAAGAGGACCGCATGGCGGCTATGGCAATCGCCAGAATGGCATTACCGGACACCTTAGAAAACCAAACAGAAATGCCTTACACCGCTGCAGCAGAATATGCCCTATCGGATAGTCTTGGTATATACAACAACGGACGAAACAATTATCCCGTAAAAGCATTAGAACAGAATAGCCCAATATCAGTTATGCTGGTATCTCCTGACGAAACCTCTATCACAACAGTAGATTGCAACAACATAATTACCGTCTATGACGTTGCAACTGCATCTACCATAGTTACACATACTATGAAGGAGGAATACCAAGCAGACATCACCGATGAAAATGAACTTTCCTATTTAGGAAATGACAAGCTTGTATACACTGCAAAACAAGGCTTTTGCATTTATGATATCTCTGCAAAGGAGGAAACCTTCTACGAAATAGGCGCAACTACACTTTTTGTTCAAGGCACCTCCAACGGGGAATATGTTGGCATTTCTACCACCAGTTCCTTCGAAATATATAATAGTGCTGGTGAACATTTATATTCCTACACCTTTCCAGACAAATACACAGGCAAAGGGGCAATAACCTTCAATACCGACCAAATGCTTTGTGGCTTTACCGCCACCTGTAACACAGAGGAAAAGGAAAACGGTATATTTGTGGTTGCAAACTTCTCAACCGGAGAAACCATTTATTCCACAGAAATGGATATTACATATTTTGAAAAATGTGTATTTTACGATAATCAGATTATTGTAGTTGCGCGAAAAAGCCAACGGGAGCAAACAGATGACCTTATTCATTACACCTCTGATTTGCACGTCTTTGCCTATCCATTCGACAACGCAACACCAAACTGGGAATGTGTAATAGAGGACTCCCTTTACAAAGCTTTGTGCGGAACACTTTCTTGGGAAAATCAAACAATCGCAATCGCAGGCTACGAAGATATCACATTCATTGACAGCAAGGATGGCAGCATTCTCCAAACCAAGAATCTCGGAGCACCCATACTTAGCACCATTCCTTTAGTTACAGAAGGAAATATATTAGTGAGTGTTCGTTCCGGAGAAAGGGTATTTGTCAGTAGCGACCCTAACATTGAAAATATCGTGTTAGAGGAATACGATATCAGCAACGGAGATTTTTCTGATTTTTACTTTGCAATGGAATTTGATGCCGCTTACCATCAAAACGGAAATTCCATCAACATCTACCAAAAAATTACCAGCGACCAAGCTAAGACGGTTGCCACCTTGGAAGAGGATGTAGCAAATGGTATCTATTCCGACAAGCAAAAGGCGTTCCTTACCTCAAACTATGATTTTTATTACCTCAAGCGCGAGGATAGTGATAGCGCTATCGTTGTAGCGTATGACGACTATGCAACCGACTTCTTCTTCACCGGAGAAAATGACGAAAAGATTGCTATCGTCAACACCACCTCAATCGCCTATTATGATAGTCAAACTGGTGATTTTTTAGATGAAGTAAATGTAACCAATGCCTTTGCCGAACTAGAAACCGTTCCTACCACTTACATCGGAGTCACAGCGGATAAAAATACGCTTGCCTATTATACATCCTCAGATGCCAGCATTTACTTATACTCTTTGAAGGATAATACCGTCCAATCAGTAGCCTTAGAAAAAGAGGCTCCATTTAACGTCGAGCTACTTGGCATAAATGAAGATGCCAGCAAATATGCTCTCGCGTGTGCTGCAGATAATACACTTTCAGTATATGATATTACCGACAATAAGAAATTGGTAGAGACCACCATGAATGCCTCTTTGGTTACAAATGTCATCGTATCCGATGCGGCAAATTGTGTGATTGTATCCCACTTAGACCAAAGCGTAACCCTATATAGCTTATCTGACTTATCGGTAATGAATACCTTTACCAATCTCAAAAGCAATATGCTATATTTTGACCAGATAGTCTTTGACAACAGCCAGGACACAGTCAACTCACCAGCCTATGTGTTATACGGAAGCACCGAAGGCTATGTATTAAACAAAGAGCTGGATTTGGTAGCTCGCATATATGAATACATAGATTACAACAAAGAGACGGCTTGCTTCTATGTTACCTGCAAAGAGAACATTCTTAGCATCCCATATTACAATTATGAGATGTTAATCCAAGAAGCAGATAAACAGCTAGAGAATTACCAATTATCAAACTACCGCAAAAATCAATTGGGTTTATAAACTCTTTTAGAAGGCAAAAGGATTGGGAAATCAGCTCCCAATCCTTTTATATAATCTATTCTTCTGAATCCTTTTATTCGGATGACTCATTGCTTTTCATTTAGATATTCCTCAATAAACTGTTCTACAATCACCCGGTCCTTATCAATCTCTTCCTGCGATAAATCTTTAAACGGAATCAGGCAAGGGTGCGTTCGCAACATCTTATCCTTCTCATCCCCCAACACCCAGTTGTTCATATAATGATATCTACACCAGCGGATATGTTCTAGCTCCGTCAAAATCGCCACCAGCTTGTCCTTTGACATTTTATCACCATAATAGTCGATATAGCGTCTTCTTACCTCATTGAAATCAGCCGACGAAATATTAGAATATCGAAGAAACGCAGACAAATCCTCCCATGCAATCTTCCATTCCGGATTCGTGACATTAGAGTTATATAACTCATGCGTACGAATCGCATCCTGATTGAGCTTTTCATTCAATATGTAATCTCTTGTACATAATTCCTCCATAGAAGCAAATGGTTTGATCACATCTACAGAACCAATTAATTCCAAAACATCCTTATCAAATATTGAAGCGTACAACTCCACATCCGTTTTCAAATTATAAAATGCCAATATATTGCTGGCTACCGTTATGTTTTGGCGATCCTTACCACAGAACACAATACGGTCTGCTTGAGCGAGCAGCTCTGTCTCTTCATAAACAGAATTCGTATGTACAACAATTGAATCCGGCATCATTTTATCCATCTCTCGATGCCAATCAAAAAAATGATTACTCTCCCCAAATATATGATACTCTATCTCCTGTTTCGGATTAAAAATGTTATTAAGCAATCCATATTTCAATACTTCTTGTCCCAAATCCTCAAATCCGACAATCAATACACGATAGGTACCTTTCTCTATCTTATCAAACGGAATTGCTTCCTCACGCCAAAATAAGCGGGCTGCAATTTCTGTCATGGAGAAAATATGTAGATTGGGATTCTTAATACTCAACTGATTGACTTCATTCAAATGAATATATACTTGTTTTCCATCCAGCTTATTCTGATTCTTAGTATAAAAATCAATATTTTCCTCATCTGTATCAAACAAAATGACATGCTTTTGCGCCGGAATGATTTTATTGTCAACAGGACAAATTCCTCTATGCTTAAGATTATCCAATAACAAACCACTACTGATAGAGTTTCCATACACTACAATATTATTGCTGTTAAACCGCTTCAACCAATTGGAAAGTCTTTTCCCGATAGCTTCAACAATCATCAAAACACCACTTGCTGTTGCCAAAGGCGCTAACCATCTCGCAGCTTCCACATATCCGTTAATCACTTCCGGAAGATCTGCATCCATACCATACAATCTACAAGTTGTATAGGCTGCGTCTACAAGATTGCCTCCATTTAATTTGCTAAGCCCAATTGTTCCCAACACAAACGGCAACGTAAGAAACACCCACTGCATCACCCGGAACAACATCCTTCGTATCTTCCCAATCATTTCACTTACTCCATTTTATTTTATACCAATTCCATTTTTTCCACTTAGTTTCGCCTCATACATCGCCTTGTCTGCTTTCTCAAATACATGTTCCATTGTGTCACCATATTTCCACTCAGAAACTCCACCGCAAAAATGTATTTTGACCTGTAATTGTTCCAAACGTCTTCTTACCTCTGCCAGCGCTATATTCTTCGTTAAAAGAATAAATTCATCGCCACCAAAACGACCAACAATACTTTCCTCTGCGAAACTACTCTGTAATAACCTTGCAAAATCCTTAATTACGATATCTCCATATTGGTGTCCAAACTGATCGTTAATCTTCTTGAAATCATCTATATCTAGAATTGCAAAATAAAACTTTGAAAACGGAGCTTCCTTTACATATTCCGTCATTTTTTCAAAGGCAACATCCTTATGATACACCTCTGTCAATCCATCTCTCTCCGCACGATAATTGATACGATCCGTTTCCATCTTTGTATCGTGAATATCACGAATACGACCTACTACACTGACAATCCTATCTGTAATATCCTTAACACTTTTATAATAGGTAATGTGCCAGCGATAACCTCCACCTGAAACAGTGGAAAGATATTCCAAGCTTCCCTCTGTCTCCTGCGTACACGCATTCTTTAATGTGTTCATAAACAGTTCAAGATGGTCACTGTGCACCAACGGAAATTGCTTACTATACTGTTGATAATGTTCGATTTCTTTTCGTTTGTGATTATTAGGCAAATTATATGAAAATACCATCTTATCCTTTGTCGGAAAATACTCAAACAAGATTCCCTGCGCAGTTGCCTCTAACATACGATAACGCTCTTCCTGAACCGCTAACTCAGAATTCGCACGTTGCAATTTCGTTAACTGTGCATCCTTTTCCTTGGAATCTGAAACATCCGTAATCACCGCAAGATATACCGGATTACTTGTAACAGAATTTTCAATTAACGATGCACTCACCGAAAACCACCCAATACTGCCATCTTGTCTTCTACTTCGCACTTCATAATCCACATGCTTCTTTAGAGTAGCATTTTCCACCAAATAAGAGTAAAACGCCTCTGCATCCTGTGCCACCAAAGTAGAAAACAAATCTTCCTGTCGACCAGCATACTCTTGTCTGCTGTATCCAACACAATCAAAATATGCGGCATTTAAATAAAGTGCATAGATATGCTCTCTCACCTCAAACAATGCCACACCAGCACGAATGTTTTCCAGCAGCATAACCAACATATCCCGAGCATCCTTTCCCAAATACTCCAAACGACGATAATCGGTTATATCATATGTACTCCAATCCTTCATCATTCACCACACCCCTTTTATCCTTCGTCAACTAGGTATCACATTCCGTATCGGTTTCCATACCGTTTCAACCATTCTCTATAAGTAGCATATTCCGGCATAACACTGGCAACCTTTTGCCAAAAAAACTTTGAGTGGTTCATCTCTAACAAATGACACAGTTCATGTACCACTACATAATCCTGAACCTCCTCTGGCATCAATATCAAATGCCAGTTGTATGAAATCGTACCCTTACTACTACAGCTTCCCCAACAGGTTTTCTGACTTCCTATCCGAATCCGACTATAGGTCACCCCAAGAGATTTTGCATATGCATAAGTCTTATCTGTAAGCACATTCCTTGCCTCTTCCTTCAGCTTCTTAATCTCTTCTTCACTGTAGACAATGCGTGTCTCATTTTCTTTTTGAACACGTCTAAACTGCTTATATATCCAAAATCTCCTCTTTTGCAAAAATGCATATATCTCCCGCTCAGACATTTGCAAAGGCGCCTTAATCAGCAATTGTTCTTGCTGCGTTATCTGTATAGCCAAAGTCTTTCTCTTTTTTCTTTCCAAAACCACCGGCAAACGGATATCCTCTATCTCCAACATATCCGGAATACAAACCATATCCTTGCACTCCTATCTATCAATTCCTTACTCGTCCAAAAACTGCACTCCTGCTCCTAACATTCCAGGTCCTAAATAAATGCCAAGAATACCTTCTACCCTTGTCGCAAATACATTGTTATAATTCGGAAACTGTTCTTTCATCTTTCCCTCTAAGAGATCACGTTCTTCCCGGATTCCACCATCTGCAACCAAAAGATTATATCTTCGTCCGGCATTTTCTGGTGCATCAACCAATTCACCCACTAAAGACAATAACTTTTTCTCAACCAGCCGGTGTCCACGAACCTTTGCAGCAGTGCAAATCTCACCTTCCTCATCAAAAGCTAAAACCGGTTTGATCTTAAGGGCGGTTCCCACCAAAGCAGTCGCTTTTCCAATTCTTCCACCCTTTTCTAGATACTCTAATGTATCAATAGAGAAAAATACCGATGTATCCTTGCAAAGCTTTTCTGACTTTTTGCAAAGCTCTGCAAATTCCATTCCCTCATCTCTCCACAATGCAGCTTGCAATGCCACCGCACCATGACCAACACTTCCCGACAAGGAATCAATTACATAGGTTTCTAATTCCGAATCCTCTGCTGCCAGTCGAACGTGATTCACCGTTCCCGAAATACCACTGGATACCATAATGGCTAACACCTGCTCATATCCCTCATCCTTTAAATCCGCAAACATCGCTTCGATACTTTCTCCACTTGGGGTACTGGTCTTAGGAATCTCTGTCTTCAATCTCTCATAGATATCCTCAATCTGAATATCAATTCCATCTCTATATTCTCCGTCCTCACAACGTATCATCATCGGCAATACACGAACATTATACTGCTCCTGCATTTCCTTCGATAAATCCGCACAAGAATCTACAATAATTGCTATTTTGGTTTTGCTATCTGCTCCCATAAAAAGTTCCTTTCTCATTTCATTTGTTTATCAAATCTCATACAAGAATCATCTAAAAATAGTATACCATTTCTTCTGACATTTTACCATATGAAAGACATTCTTTCACAACACAAATCTTCTTCGCTATAAATGCAAGCCGAAGGAATTATTAGAAGACCGAATTACCACCTTATATAACGAATAGATCTTTGCCATTTTTATCACCTTACAAATTTATTATATACTCTTTTTTCGAAAAATCCAGATTGATACCCTCCAAACTTCTCGAATATATTTCTTTTTTTGTTGACACATTATATAAAAATCGTTACTATCAAACTACTTATATCGAACAAATCACGGAGGAAACATTGTATGAACACAACCGCAAATCCAAATGCGACAAAAGAAGCCTGTGCTCTATTAACATACTTGCACGAAACTGCCGGAAACGGAATCCTTACCGGTCAGCACACCCAAACAAACCCTATGGAAGAAATCACCTACATTAAGGAGACAACAGGAAAAGTACCCAAACTACAAGGTTTTGAATTGCTTGCTTATTCACCAAATATCAACTATAACGATGCAAGTAAACCTTGCTTAACGGAAGTGTACGAAAACCGCGGAACAATTGATACTGCAATCAAATGGGCAAAGGAAACTGACGGCATTGTAACACTGACCTTCCATTGGTATTCACCCGTAGGAGGAAGAGACAAAAGTTTTTATACAGAGCACACCGATTTTGATCCCAAAAAGGTTTTTGTCGAGGGAACTCCTGAGAGAGTAGCATTTTTCAAGGATATGGATGTCATTGCAAAAGAGCTGAAACGATTTGAAAGCGAGAACATTCCTGTTTTATGGAGACCATTTCACGAATCAGACGGAACATGGTTTTGGTGGGGCCGTTACGGTATCGAGGTTGCCAGAGATTTGTATAGATTAATGTTTGACCACTATACCAATACACATCACATAAACAACCTGCTTTGGGTGTGGAATGGTGTTGCCAAAGAAGGATATCCAGGAGATGACTATGTAGATGTTATCTCTACTGATATTTATTTGACAGAATATAAATCAACGGATTACCGTGAAGAATATTTAACTCTGGTTAAAAACACGAGCAATACGAAGGTTGCTGCCTTAGCAGAGGTTGGATATATTCCAAATATTCATATGCTAGAAGAGTCAAGAACACCTTGGGCATATTATATGACTTGGTCGAAGGAATTCTGCATTGGCGAGCAATATAATTCAAAGGAAAATGTAAAAGCGATGTATGAAAGCAACTATGCTATCACTCTATAAAGCACTAGCCATTTTCTACAGTTATCATTAATAAGGCTACCAAACTTTTTAAACCATACACAACAAGAAAGACACGTCTCATCTCAAAACGTGTCTTTCTTGTTATATAGCAATATTCCCATCTATCAAAGCTCAAACACCTGCTTGATGCTATCATAATGCAAAAAGATTCCCTGCGTAGCAAATCCCTTAATCTCATCCACAGTTGCCAGCATAAAACCATCCGTCTCTACTTCCTGCGGTTTCACATCTGCTTCATCAAAATCCATAAGAAAACGATAAATATCTACAAAATAATTGTCGCCTTCTCCTGGATTCTCACGCTTATAAGAAAATACATAACCACCTTCTGCGTTCGTCACATCAAGTCCGGTTTCCTCTAACACTTCTCTCTTTACAGCTTCTTCCGATGTCTCACCAGCCATAACTGCTCCACCAGACACTTCCCACCAGCCTGGTGCCCAAGCCTTTGTCATTACTCTCTTCGTAATTAAAAACTTGCCGTCTGGTCTGCAAACCACGCCAAGAACTGTTAAGTGATACTCTCCATCCTTCAAGCACCAATCGTTACGCTTCATTGTTCTTCCTGTTGGCTTCTTATCTTTATCGTAAATATCCCATAATTCCATTTTCTTTATCCTCTATCTTCCCTTGTTTTCTATCCTCCGTCATTTTACCTATACAACCTTCCAACCAAATACAGTTGTATTCCCCATTGGATATCATTTCCATTTCAAGAACGGCATCAACGCACTATAGCATACACTTTCTTATGCTCCATTGTCAACATACAAACGTGTAAAATCGCCATCGCAACCTTAGAACAAATACCAACAATATATTTGCAATCCTCTTCTACTGAGTGATGTCCTCTTCGAATATAATGACGATGCTCCTCTTTCAAAAAATCGCAAATATCTCCCACTGAATGAAAGCGTTCTAAATCCTCCAACTGAAGGTTGCTCTTCCATACATGTAATTTCTTTTCATCAAAATCACGAATATACGCACGAAGCTTATGCTTCAATTCGCCCTCATAGATACAGTGTTCTGCCATAGTTCCCGGATATTCCTTGTTATGCGGAAATGTGAAGTAATCTGCGATATAATGAACCACCTCACCAAGCTTTTCAAAATACATAGTCGATAGCTCCTTTGGACTACTATACCCTTGCGTCAATTTACGAATTCCTTTTTCCACAAGACCAAAGGTCTCATTTATTTCATGACGTTTTGTTATAAATGATGGCTTGCAATCCGGCAGAATACTTCCCACGTAAAATGCCTTCTTATGCTTGTTAAAGTTTGGCAAATCTGAGATGTCAACAATGTGCTTTGCTAATGATATGTGTGATTTCTTACGCATAGTAACCTCCTAATTCATTCATACGTATCTACTTGTTACATAACGAATACCTCTTCATAAGCTGTCTAAATACATTGCATTTCTATACAATATATGTACGTTTTCAATCGAAAACCTTACATTATTGTTCATTCTTATAATTATTTTTCCTTCTTTTTATCATAGCTATTCAGAAAATGATGTTTCTCGCCGTTCTCCTTATACGCAATAACCGTGTTCAAATTCACATTTTCCACACTTCGAAAAATATTCATCTCAATCACATCACTCTTCTCTGATAACTCCTTAATTAACTGCTTCACTTCTGCCCGTTTGGATTCCAACTCACCCGCAGCACATCCTTCAGTAAACCGACAGGCACACTGCAAAAACCTCAACATATTATAATCTCTCCAGTGAATAATATCATCCTCACGGATCAAATACATCGGCCGTATCAATTCCATCCCTTCAAAATTGGTACTGTGAAGCTTTGGCATCATCGTCTGAATCTGTCCACCATACAACATACCCATTACAATCGTTTCAATGACATCATCAAAATGATGACCAAGTGCAATCTTATTACATCCAAGCTTTTGTGCATTACTATAGAGATAGCCCCGGCGCATTCTAGCGCAGAGATAACATGGCGAACCACCGATATCATCCTTTGCAACCGTATTAAATATATCTGTCTCAAATACATGAATCGATACGCCTAAAAACTTCGCATTCTCTTCAATCTGCTTACGGTTTTCTGCATTGTAACCCGGATCCATCACTAAAAATTCCAAATCAAAATTCTTCTTGCCATGACTCTCCAATTCCTGAAACAGCTTGGCTAATAGCATAGAATCCTTACCACCAGAAATGCACACAGCAATCCGGTCACCATCCTGAATCATCTCATACTCATTAATGGCTTTGACAAACTTTCTCCAAATCTCTTTCCGAAACCGTTTCACAATACTGCGTTCTACATATCTCTCATCTACAACGACCTCTTCACCATCCACAACCTTAATGCGTTGATTTCTTTCCAGACACGATTCCTCTTTATTGCGTTTTGTAGTTTCTATCATACCATTTTTATTATCTGTATTCTTTTCCATATTTATTAGTCCATACACAAAATTAATATGTGATTTTTTCCTTTTTCAATTTCTCATTCCAATATTATCAAATATTATTTAAACCCATCATTGTTCCATCCAGACGATATCCTTGACAACCTCCGATGCGATAATCAGACCAACCACTGAAGGAACAAATGCAGTTGAACCCGGAGGTGTACACTTTTGGGTCGGTTCTTCTTTGGAATACACGACCTTTAATTTCTTCACACCACGTTTTTTTAATTCCCGGCGCATCACCTTCGCCAATGGACAAACCGAGGTTTTATAAATGTCTGCCACTTCAAATTCTGCAGGATTCAACTTGTTTCCTGCACCCATACTACTGATAATAGGAACCTTACTCTCCTTTGCCTGCATAACAAGCTCTATCTTAGCCGTTACCGTATCTACAGCATCTACAACATAATCATACTGCGTAAAATCAAATTGTCCTGCTGTCTCCGGAAGATAAAAACATCTGTGGACATTCACCTTACAATCCGGATTAATATCCATAATCCGCTCCTTCATTGCATCCACTTTGAATGTTCCGATTGTGGATTTTAGTGCAATAATCTGACGGTTCAAATTCGACTCACAAACCGTATCACTATCTATCAAATCCACTGCACCAACGCCACTTCTAACCAATGCTTCTACTACATATCCACCGACCCCACCAATTCCAAAAACAGCAACTTTGGAATTTGCCAAACGCTCCATTGATTCACTTCCAAGCAAAAGTTCTGTTCTCGAAAACTGTTCTGACATCATACTCTTTCTGCACTCCACAAAATAATCTTTGTCTTTAATCATACAACAATTAATAAAGGCTTGCAACAAACAAAACTTTACAAAAGATATTAGAAAAACTAGTCATATTAGTGAAAAAGCGCCTCCAATCGACAGGGCTAAGTCTTGGAGACGCTTTTTTCACACATGATTTATTAACATATAGTTAGGAGTAACTAACTGCTTTTATATTACCCTATTTCCAAATCAAATACAAGTATTATAATTGATAAGTTTTTTCATCAATCCCATTATCATTTCTCATACATTCAAACTTCGGAAATATGAATATTTTATTTTGCTTTCTAGATGCAACCTGCTAACATTCTACCAGCATCCTTAAGCTGTTCTGCAGCATCATCGCCAGGAGCGCCATTTACGGCAATTCCTTCACCATTTATCACACTTGCGCCAGCCTGATTTACGCGTTCCTCCCAGTCGCGCATCCATTCCTGGTTTCCCCATCCATATGAGCCAAATAACACTATCTGCTTGCCTGCGATAGAAGTCTCTAAATCACACATAAATGGTTCCATTTCCATCTCCTCTAACTGCTCAGCTCCCATAGATGGACAGCCAAGTGCAAAAGCTTTTGCAGCTTTCAAATCTTCTACAGATGCAATGCTTACTGGTAACAAATCTGCCTCTTTACCAGCTTCCTTAACACCCTCTGCAATATATGCTGCCATTGCTTCTGTGTTACCAGTTCCACTCCAGTATACAATACTTACTTTATCCATTTTCCTATTATCTCCTTTTTCTTGTTACGATTTTTTTCGTTCTTCGCCTAGTGCATTGTTCATTGTATATAATTTTCCATATTCAATCCTATATACTTCTGAAACAATGTTTGCCTGCATACCACTCGTTTCACACCGCAATTTCCCTAATCTTCTTTCCGGAAACTACTGCCTGAATTGCAAGCTCACGCACCAAATCATACTCCCGAAACTTCCGAATTGTGTTATGCACGTCTGTGTAGACCTTCCAATAACCCGAATAAATGAAGTTCTCTCCGTCATTTTCTAAGAACCCTTTCACATCCATTAACGGATACTCCAAAAAAATTCCGATTTCATGAGGAAATGTTGTCTCACCGTCACTATAAAAACGAATTCGGTTAGACAGACGCTCTAACATCTCATGGAAGTTCTCAGTTTCGTATCCATACCCTTTCAAAAAGGACTGGATATCCTCCGAATGCAAATACTTCATAATCTCCCCTTCTCGATATAGATACAGAATCCCCTTATCTCCCTTTGTCTTCAAAAAACAGTAAGATATATCTGTCCCCTGAAGCAAATCTCCAATTCGAAAAAATTCTCGACCTGTCACTGTCATAATATTGGCTGCTTTGATTCCCAAAAGAATCGGTGCACAATGAATCGCCAGCAACAATGACATCTTCGTCTCTTCATCTGTAGAAGTTCGCAATTTCATAATTTCCTGTATTGGCATTCTTTGTTCCTCTTACTTTCTTCGTAATGCACATTACCAAGTTTTCATTTTGAGATTTCACTCAGTTATATTATTTCCTACTTGCAAATAGATTATTATCGCATCAGGTTAGTCACAACTAACCCAATACAATAATATAATATGCTACATTAAATAAAATTACAACCCTGCATAATGAGAAAAAAAACCAAAAAGGAAGCTTGCAATGAATGGACTAAAGAAAAAAGTAAATATATATTCAGTATACAATCATAAGAAAATACACTATAATTAGACATAGTAAGAAACACATTGTCGATATTTGCACAAAAGGAGTGAACGAGTATATGAAGATTTTTTCAAACCCAAAATCACCTTTTCTTTTTGTAGGGATTGCTATTGTATTGACACTTGTTGGTATGAGTATTTGCTATATATCGGTGGTAAACTATAATCAGACGGATTTGCAGGTTGATTTGTCAGAAGTAGAAAAAGAAGGAACACAGTTTGTTTGTCCTGATTTTACATTGGACATAACCGCGAAGGGTGGTGATTCCGGTTCTTGGATTAAAGACCCCATTTACGATGATGCCGGAAAGGAACTGCACGGACAAAGTGTAGGAACTATTTATGAAGTATTAATCACCAATACGTCCAATGCAATTCTCAAGGATTGGGACTTAGAACTTATTATGCCAGAATATTTGTGGTTAAATAACGTCTGGGGTGGTTGTATGGAAATCCATCAGACGACAAGCTCGGAATTGATTGTTCAAGAGGTCAATTTGGCAGAGTATACACAGACGGATATTGTGCTCGATTATTACATAGACCATACTGGACCAATGGTATCTATGAATGCAGGGGACAGTTTCATTTATCATCCAAATGCGGACAATAACGAAATGCCTCTTCTTTCGCCAAAACATTCTGGTAGTGGCAAAACATACGCTCTCATAGGATTTATTACCTACGTCCCAGATCAAACCCTAGATTATGTAATTGATTTTAGCGAAGGGGTTATCAACTACCATTTGGAAATGACGGTTTGGGATATGCCGATTTTCATTGTATTAGTTGCTCTTATGGGAATTTGGATTGTAATACTTGTGGCTTTGATTATTTCCCAAATCAGAGTAACCAAGCTTCTTGAACAACAAAAACGTGATGCTAAAATTATCGAACAATCTATCAGTACGTTCATCAATTTTATAGAGGCAAAGGATTCCAATACCAAGGGTCATTCCGAACGAGTTGCCAAGTATTCGCGGTTGCTTGCAAAAGAGATGGGATATTCTCAATCGGACTGTAATCGAATATATTACATTGGATTGATGCATGACTGCGGTAAAATATCAATTCCTATATCAATTTTGCAAAAACCGAGCAAATTAACTGACGAAGAATATGAAGAAATTAAGAAACACACTACATATGGAGATAAGATGCTTCGAGATTTCACCTCCATTGAAGATATTAATCTGGGAGCGTTATATCACCATGAGCGTTATGACGGAAAAGGGTATCCGACCGGACTCTCAGGTGAGGATATTCCGCTGATTGCAAGAATCATTTGCGTAGCCGATTCGCTGGATGCGATGAACAGTAATCGTTGCTACCGTCCAAAACTTACTAGAGAAGTCATTATACAGGAATTAATCGATAATAAAGGGAAGCAATTTGATCCGTTAATAATCGATTGTTTGATTAAATTAATCGAAAATGGTGATATAGTGATTGGTTAAATACAAACAATATCCCAAGCATATACTCAATAAAACCAAGAAGCAAAGGTCAATGTCATTTTGAAAGAAAGGACATTGACCTTATTTTTCTATACATATAATTTGTTAATAGCTCTTAATGATGTTATGCACATTAACGTGATATGTGTATCACCTTATCACACAATTCCAGCATCTTTGGATTATGCGAAATCATCACTATCGTTTTGTCTTTTGACATACCCTGCAACACATTTATAATCTTCTGCTCTATTTTCCCATCTAAAGCACTTGTTGCCTCATCCAAAATATATAACTTTGCATTTCGAAGCAATGCTCTTGCCAATAAAATTCGCTGTCGTTGACCTCCAGACAAAAGACAACCGTTTTCCCCAACCTGTGTTTCAAAACCACCCGGAAGAGAACAGATGAACCCATAAATACTTACCGCTTTGCATGCATTTATTACATCTTCCATCATAACTTTATCCAACCCAAGACTAAGGTTTTCCAATATAGACAGGTTTAACAATCTTGCTTCCTGATTGATATATGCTATTTCTTTATATAACTTCTCTTTGCAAATATGTTTCACAGAAATGCCATCATATTTTATATCTCCTGTATTGGGGGCTAATTGCCCTAACATTAGCTTCAATAAAGTACTTTTTCCAGAACCGCTTTCACCATATATTCCAACTCTTGTTCCATGTTCTATTTCAAAAGAAAGGTTCTCTAAAACACTACTATCAACCTTCATCGTTTTCAAACCGTCCGTACACAGCTCTTCATAACTAAAACTTACATTCTCAAATGAAATCCTATATTGATTTGGCATTTTCTCTCCGTCCACATATTCATTGTCATAACCCAGAAAATGATGTAACACTCTTTCATAATATGGCAAATCAGATTGCAGATTAGCATCGGATGCCGAAGTTTCCTTTACATAGTTTGATAACATTCCATAGTACTGCACATAAACTAGCAACATACCAATTGTCATCTGTTTATAATAAAGCAACACACATCCCACGAAGTACAACAGAAACTGCATTACGAACTCATCCTTAATCTTAGGTAACACTAGCACTCTTGTTGTCCAAAAACGCAGCCATTTTATATAATATAATTCGTCTGTCCTTTGGAACTCCTCAAAAATATGTTTCCATTTTGTTTCGCACTGATTCACTCGAATCTCTTGAAACCCTTTGATCGATTCATCAATCCAAGTTGCCCATATTGCATTATTCTTATTCATTTTATCATTTATTTTCTTTTCACCTTTACTTACAAGCATATCCAAAATAAACGTTACAGGAATGGCTATAAATGCCACAAAAGACAATAGAGGACTAATTCCTACTAACACACCCATCATACTAAATGCAAAGATAATATTTAAACAATACTGGTGCAATTGTGTTGGAAATAACATTATTCTGTCTATCCCATCCTCCATAGTCAATTTCACATCGCCCACATTTATTTTTTGATACTCTTTAAACTGCAAATGAAAATACTTGTCTAAAGTACCACATCGCATTTTTCTTGAAACAGCATAATTTACCCTGTTCTGACAATTTTTTTGAAAAAGAACAATACCTGATTTTACGAGTTGCAAAACAACATATCCAACCAAAACAACCAAAAGGTATTCCATTTCTTTTCTCAAAATTACTTTTTCCAAAAAAACACTATACATAACCGGAAACATGAGTGTAAGAAGGCGTATTATAATTTCTCCAATCACATCACCTACATACCATAATTTCTGCTCATTTAAATGTGGGGACACCACTCTCCATATCCGAAAACGATATTTTAACTGACTCATGACATCCCCTCCTGTAACGAAAACAATTCACGAAATGCCTGGCATGTTTCCTTCATTTCCTCTGGTGTTCCCACCGCATATACCTTACCATCCTGCAATAAAACAACTCGGTCACACTGCATAACAGTTTGAAAACGATGGGAAATCGTAATACATGTTCTTCCATTTAATATCTCATTCCAATTTTCTAGAATCTGTCTCTCATTCTTTGCATCTAACGCTGAAGTTGCCTCATCCAAAATAATTAAATCTGATTTTTTAACATAAGCTCTGGCCAACCCTAGCCTTTGTTTTTGTCCTCCTGACAGATTACTTCCCCACATTTCAAGAGAGGTATCCAATCCATTCTTTTGTGCCGAAACATAGGTATGTATTCCTGCCGCTGTACATCCTTTTTCTAGTTCTTGTTCCGAGAGCTCCCGTCCCATTTGTAGGTTATCGCGAATCGTTCCTTTGAACAACAACACATATTGAAATACGGTACTGATACGCTCGTACAATGTCACTTTATTGTACTGCGAAACATCCTTACCGTTTATCAATACATTACCAGCCGTTGGCTTATATAATCCAAGCAGTAAGTGAATCAATGTACTTTTACCACAACCAGACTTACCTACGATTGCTACCTTTTCCCCTTTGTTAATTGTAAGATTTACTTCATTTAAAACCATTTTTGAATTTTCGCTATATTGAAAAGAACAATTCACAAAGGCTATTTTGCTAATCTCATTTTTTAAATCCTCTTTATTATTATCTTCCACAACATTTTCTACATGAATAAAATCCTTTATCCGATGTATTACTCCCATTCTTGTCTGGGCGTTCATATATTCCTCCACCAGCTTTGTCAATGAATTGGACAAGATAGTAAAATAGGTAATCAACACAGTAACCATGCCCATTGTCAAATCGTTATATATAGCACAATACGCCAACAAGCCGTATTGAATAACCAAGACAATATTTTTTACATTTGCTAAAATTTCTACACAAATCGCATTATCCATATCTATTTTTGCATTTAAATGATTTCTTTCCCTAAGTTTGTGTTCACATTGGTGTAAGATAGCTTTTGTAGCACTCCAAAACCGCAGCTCCACAAAAGAATGAATCACGTCAAATAGCCACCCCATATAATCTGCATATTTTTCTTTACTTTTCTCACTATTAATCCGAATCTGTTTACCTATTTTAAAGGATATAATTACCGACACAGGAACCATTAATACTGTTACTATTCCAAAAATTGGATTCACGCAAAATATTACAAGGATACATATTACAATTCGAAACATATTGTTAATGGTATGGACAATATTTCTCACCATAAAAAACACACCTTCATAGGACCAAAATTGAATCATATTAACTATATCTCCATGTTGTAACAAAGATATTTCAGATGCATTTAGATGCAGTGTTTTCCAAAACATTCCTACTCTCAATCCTCGATTAATTTCGTTCCATAATAGACCGTACATTTCATACAATGCATAGTACAAAATAATTCCACATACAGTTAAAATAAAATAAATAAAACCTATGCGCAAAAAGGCGTTTAAATCACTATCATATAGAATCAAATTAATCATCTTACCAAAAATAACAGGCGTGACAACTTCTAAAATCATTTGCAAAAACCAACCAGCATAAAACAGAAAATATTTCCATTTTACATTCTTAACATATTTCCATAAAAACTTTGCTGTTGTGTAATAATTCACCTTATCCCTAGTTCGTTCCATTTTATGCTATCCTTTCTTAAATCTAATTATGTATCACATTGTAACGAACTCTTTTTGATGATAAAATTCACTTTCTGCACAAAGGAACTATAACATTTGCATTTACTTGCGAAAGAGGTAAAGATTTGCTAAGATTTTATATGTATCTACAAAATTACAAACGTATATTTACATAACACAGATACTTATATAGGATGTATACAGATTTAAGAACAAATTTGAGAAAATGAAGGAAGCCACTTATGCGAAAACCAACCTATGACCGATTAAGAGATAATCGTGTAGTTTTAATCGAATATATCGAAAATGAAACCTTTGTAGATTTCCCATATACAGAACGTTATACAATGACATTACTTACACAGGGAACGATTCATATCTACTATAACCATGCTGCCATTTCACTGCACGCGCCTGCGATATTGTGTACCAATTATGCAGACCATGTAACATTAGAAAAAGGAAGCACCTTCCATGCCAAGTCCATCAGTTTTCATCCAAAATTCATCAATACTGCTCTGGATTTTCAAGCACTAGAAACAGACCATTTCGTCGAACTAAATGAAGAACATGACCGCAATATGATGTCATACTTCAATCACAAATATGGTAGAAATGGTATATTCTCATTACCTGCAAACGCATATTTAAAGATTGATACTTGGTGGAAAAAAATCACAAATGAAATTGCAGTTCAAAGCGACATGCTATGGACATGTCGGATTCGGAGATTTCTTTTACAAACATTTTATTTATTAGATGACATTTATATGGAACAACTACAGCTCTTACAAAATGTGAAACTTTCTCCTGTGGACAAAGCTCTTGATTATATTCATACAAATTATATGTCATGTATTGAACTTTCCGATGTCTGCAACGTTACCGGAATCAATCGAACAAAACTCAATCAAGCCTTTAAAAACAGGACAGGCACTACGGTTATCAGTTATCTTAACAATTATCGTATAGAAATCGCCAAGCAATCCCTAACTCATACCGAATTGAGTCTAGATGAATTAGCAGAAGCATTAGGCTATCGATACAGTTCTTATTTTATTACCCAATTCAAAAAAATTGTTGGTATAACGCCTGGTGAATATCGGGAAACGTATCGTGTAAAACGCGCCCCACACGAAGAAGATTTTTAATTGATTATTTTTAAAAAAACAGATGCTATCTGATACACCAAAGATGTGTACTTATACAAACATGGCATCGGGTGTGGCGAGACTTTCAAAAAAATACAGAAAAGGCATTCTACAACTATATAAATTGACACGCAATAAAAATTAGTGTCCTCACACACTTAGAATGCCTTTTCGTCAATTTTGAAAGTCAGGGAGTTTTTTCTATATGTTTTCGAATTTCCACCATTCTTTCATAATACTCTGGATGTTGTTCCTTCAAATGCTCCTCAATTTCATGTCTATGACGCTTCAACAACTCTAACGCTTCCGGACTCAGATTATTAATCTTTGATTCAATAATACGACGTCTCTGCTCAATGCGCTGCTCAATCTCCTCTACGTCATCAAAGCCTTGTTTCTCTAACTCTGTCAAATGGAACTCCAAGCGCTCAAGTAACTCATCCTCATCAAACAAGCCCATGCGTCCCCATGGTACATGCTGCTCTGCTTCTAGAATACCTTTCATGCTATGGTCAGGAGAATGCACAAGTTCATCTGCCATCTGTGTTGCAAGCTGTTCCATTCTTTCCTCTGCATTTTCACCAAACGCCCACTCAAACTCTGCCAGTCTCTCATTGGCTTCTATGTATTCATAAGGTTCATTGGCACCTACTCCTACCAGTGGATACGGCTTTTCCACTCCCGCTGCCCGTAACGCTAAAGTAATTGTTCTTCTCACTGCACCTTCTTCAATCAGACTACCTGCACCATACAATCGCAACTGGTCATTTACCGA
>CAYTOQ010000021.1:0-27439 GCA_964439445.1 uncultured Clostridium sp.
GGAGTGGCTATAAACAATGGAACTTACAAATATCTGCTTAATCAGCAGACACTAGGTAGACTGGTAACATTGTTTAATCATTTCGCAAAGTCGGTGATTGATATAAAAAAGCCGGTGTTTGATGATTCAAAACTGGAGATTGAAACACTAAAATTGGTGATGGGTGCGCAATTATGTCAAATTACAAGAAAAGAGCATGATTCGTGAAAGGAAGTGAACGTTTTGATTTATACAGATTCTGAACTGAAAGAGAAAATATATAAGATGATAGAAGATTTTGAGAGCGAAGTTGTTGAATTTAAAGAAGCAAATACAAGTTATTCATTTAATGATATTGGTAAGTATTTTTCTGCATTAGGAAATGAAGCTAATATCAGAGGTCTTAATGAAGCTTGGCTTATTTTTGGAATTACAAATGATAAGCAAATTAAAGGGACAAATTATAGAAAAGATGGAAATCTTCAGTCACTAAAAAAGGAAATAACCAATGGAACCAATGAAAGACTGACCTTTTATGATATTTATTGTATTGAAATGGAGAATAAGAGAATAGTTGCTTTTCAGATTCCTCCAGCTATTCCTGGTATCGTTACAACGTGGCAAGGAGCTTCGTATGCAAGAGAGAATGAATCGTTAGCTCCGCTTTCTATGAACAAAATTGATTTGATACGTAGCCAGGTTGGAAGAGATTGGTCAAAGGAAATAATACCAGAAGCTACAATTGATGATTTAGATTCTAAAGCAGTTGCGTATGCAAGAAAAATGTTTATTAGAAGAGAAGAAAATAGGGATGGAGCGTCAGATATCATTGAAAAATTATCAGATATGGAAGTTCTTAATAAAGCAGGGTTGACATTTAAAGGACAAATCACGAGAACAGCATTGTTGTTATTGGGTAAAAAAGAATCAAGTTTTTATTTTGACGGATTTGTGCCTAGAATTACATGGACGCTGTATAATGCAGATAAATCTGTAAAAGCATATGAGGATCAGCTTGTGTTTATTAATGAAGGTGCATTTATTCCAGAAACAGTCGAGCAAGCATTAGAGCCAGGATATAAGCCACCGTATTATAGAAATGCATTTTTATGTAATGCGATGGTAAATATGTATATGATAGATACAAATTCTATGGGAATTCCTATGATATATGAGATACAGAAAGATAAATGTTTTCCGTTGCCTTCTTTTGACCTGGAAACACCTAATAGAGTAATAGTAACAGTATATGGCAAAGTTATGGATGCAAATTATACGCGATTGCTTCATGCGAATGGTGATTTGGACCTAAGGACAGTTTTCTTACTTGACCAAGTCCAGAAAAAGAAGACTATTTCAAAAGAGGATTTTAGTCAACTTAAGTCAAGGGATTTAGTCGAGGGAAGATATCCCAATATATTTGTTTCGTATAAAATAGCAAAGGCTGTTGGTGATAAGGCGAGTTATGTTAGACAGAAAGGGTTGGATGAAGAAGTATGTATGCAGCTTATCTTGTCAACATTAAAGCTTGGTCCGGCGAAGAAAGCAGATCTTTTCGCAGTACTAAAAGATGCATTGCCGGATGTATTGACTGAAGAAAAAAAGTCGAAGAAATTATCGAATTTGCTACAAAAAATGAAAAAAGATGGAATTATTGGCGTCAGAGGAATTGCTGTTAATTCAGAATGGTATATTACAACTAAGGACTAAACTCATGAAA
The DNA here is from genome assembly GCA_964439445.1 of uncultured Clostridium sp. Taxonomy (GTDB): domain Bacteria; phylum Bacillota; class Clostridia; order Lachnospirales; family Lachnospiraceae; genus CAG-590. The sequence continues at coordinate 1,700 of CAYTOQ010000021.1, forward strand.
AATTTAGTCGAGAAAAGTTAGGATTTAGTCAAGGATTTAGTCAAGGCAGTTTAGCATGACTAATAATTAGATGCGAACGGTGGCTCGGACGAGAATTCAACCTGTAAGGAATTCTTACAAGTTCAAGTTAAAAAAGTACAAAGAAGTGGACATTGAAGGTGCAAAAGTGGACATTCGAAGTAAATAATTGTCGTTTCCGCTAGAGAGTTTGATCGTACACCTAATATATTACAATAAGAATCAAGATAGAATACTTGAATCTTCCAGATGTTATACCCATTCGAGAAAAGATACAGATAACCATCAAGTGACAGAGCTATTCGTTAATCATCGAGAATGGTTGTTTGCCAGATTATTTAGAAAAAATGATAATTGAAAACTCGTATCCCATAAATATAAGATACGAGTTTTTGTTTTATACAAATTTGTTACTTTCTTACCACCCCACATACTCCGGCCAATTGATCAAGTAGTAATCCAACACACCCATGCATCCTGCGAATATCAATACGCTAAAGAGGAAAAATATGGACCAGCCATCGTAGCGAAAAGCAACCTTCTCGCTACGGATATTTGCAAACAATACCTCGCAACCTAATACGATAAATGTTACTGGCCAAAATTGCATAATGTTAGCATAGGTGAGAGCTGGGACGAATACGTGAAGAGTCAGGAGCACGCCTAATACAATCAAGATGCTGCCAAAGGTAACGGAACCGACTCTATGCGTTTTTATCATTTATGTCATCCTCCTTTGCTAACTCCTCTTTTTTGCCCTTCACAAGCTTGACGCCAATGACGATCATAATAATAGAAATTGCAATCGTTGGAAGCTGATAGCCGAACATTTCTATATACTGATAGATTGTTTCTGGCAGGAAGTTTCCAAGCCATACAGTGAAAATGTCCCATATTCCAGAGATTCCTAGCACAATGAGTACAATTGCGATGATATTGCGATATTGCTTCACAAATGTTTTCTTGTTCTCGATAAATCCTTCTGTTGGGAACAAGAACTTGTCTTCGACACTGTGAAATTCCTCTTCGGAAAGGGATTTCAAATTGTGCACATGGAAAAAACTGTAGAACCAAATGATAGGCAACAGGAATAAAATGGCGTCAAAGCCAAGGTAGGCACATCCGGCGATGCAACCCCACCACATAAGCATAAGACTTAATCCCTTCTTCTGAAATCCCATATAAAGTTCTCCTGCACCTGGAATTAAGGAGAAAATGAATAACCAAAATCCTTTCTTTTGTCTTGTCATAATATTGACCTCCGTTTCTTTGTAATATACTTTTTATACCCTGTTAGGAAAATGTGGTGAACAAGGTGTGGTATCATTTTTTCGATTCAAAAAGATTTCCGGAGAAATCCTGCAACCAGTCGGTGATGGACTGACTGTGGTTGCTTATTTTTTTGCTGATTTGGTCTGGCGCCACTTTTTCGTCCGTGGAGAAATTGTCCTCTTTTACGGGATGCTCCCAGCTTTCCGTGACCGAGTTGTTACGGTATTGGGAGTTTTGCAACTGCTCTTGTGTTATGGACAAAGTTATGATAATCGCTAAAGAGGCGGCCACCGCAGCAGTAACCTTACAGCTATATAGGAACAATTCCGTTTGTTTGGAATATTTTCTCTTGGTTGATACGACTTGAAAGTCAGCCTGCTTGGTGCGAGTGATGATTTGTTCCTTTAGGTAAGCTGGCATCTGGTATGTTGTATCCATGTTATGTAGTGTGTTTTGCGATTGTTTAACCGTATCGTTTATGGAAAACGCATCTGAATATTCTGGTGAAAGTTCATCCGTGATGTCCATTTCAGCCATCTGCTTTAGTTGTTCTAAAAATTCTGTATCCATTTATGGTGACCTCCTTTCTTGTGTCGCATAATCCTTTTGCAGTGCTTTTCGCAGCATTGCTTTGGCGCGATATATTTGTGTTTGTATGGTTTTCTGATTGTTACCGGTCTTTTGTGCAATCTCTTTGGCTGTCAATTCCTCGTGAAAATGTAACCTTGCAATCTCGTCATAAGGTGGTTTTAAATGTTGACATGCAAGCAAAAGCTGCCGGCTGGTGTCCTTCTCAATGACTTGTTCCTCCAAAGAAGAGTTGTGAACGGGAACAAGCTCTATGTAACAATCCTCTGTGGGAAGAACCCGCCTGCTGGAATGCTTTAAGAAGTCCAGACATTTTCGTGAGGCGATTTTACATAACCAAGCTTTTTCGTAGGCACGGTCGAAATCCTCTAAATGCCGGTATGCCGAAAGGAACACCTCTTGTGTCAAATCCTCTGCATCGAAGGGGTTACCACAGGTTTTATAGCAAATGGAATATACCAGATTGCCATAGGTGTCAATCAAATATGAAAAATATTCTTCATTTGTAATAAAATCTCCTCCCTTCGTGTAGCATTTACATCTATTATAACGATGTGGAAGAGAAAATGTCTTCAAAATAAAAAAATTAAAATAAAAAAATTTCTCTAAAATTTTCTACAATGTATTGAAGATGCGTTCTGTTGTTTTGCGAGGGTTTGTAGTATAATGGCGATGAGAATATGTTAGAGAGGCTTTTTATTAATTTAATTTTACTTGTGGAGGAGGAGATTTTATGAAAACAAGGAAGGTGCAGTTATATATAGGGATGATATTGGTAGCTTGTATGTTGTGTATGTTGCCAGAGGCAAAGATGACGGTAAATGCAGCATCGAAAAAAGCGAAAACTATATCAGGAATCACCTATAAGATTACCAGTAATAAGAAGAAAACAGCTACGGTTTCGAAATCTGCAAAGTCGATAAAGAAGGCAACGATATTAGCAACTGTTAAAATAAATGGTAAGACCTATAAGGTGACGACCATATCTAAGGGAGCGTTCCAAAAGCGTAGCAAATTGAAGAAGGTTGTGATTGGAAAGAATATCAAAACAATTTCTGCAGATGCGTTTAATGGCAGTAAGAAGTTGAAGGAGATTACGATTGCTTCAAGTTCTCTGAAAAAAATAGGAAATAATGCATTTAAAGGAATTAATAAGAAAGCGATATTTTATGTACAGAAAGGGAAATTAAAAAAATATAGTAAATTGATTAAAAAGAAGAAGGTCGGCTGGAAAAAAACAATGAAAGTTGTTGAAAAGGAAATTGATGAAGAATCGGGAGAAGTGTTTCCGTATAGTTATGAAGTCACACCAATTACCGACAATGTCTGTTATTATTTCTATGTCAAGACGGATAATCCGGACCCGGACAGTTTTGTGTTGGTAGATGAAAGTACCATTTTGTCCGATGATAATAAATGCTATATTGAAAAATACGAATATGAATTTGCTGATGTGACTTATGACAATATAAAGACCTTGCGAGTAAATGGTGGATACATATTTTATAGTTATGAAACAGATGGTGGCGAATTGAAGGTAGCAAATGTGGTAAATGGTAAATATGTGAGTACGAATCAAACGGTAACGATTCCACAATTAAAATCCTCTGAGCAGTACTTGATTGATACGTATACCACATCTTCTATGTCATTTTTTGAAAAGATGAATGCAGTACAAAAGGGACTTAACGATATCTGTTTGTATTCGGGTGTATCAGTATTAGGTGACTTGAAAAAAAGTACTTCAACGCCATATTATGGCTTGTCTACATCTCCTCACGTAGATCAGACATTTTATATTCAAGATCCATATTATCGTGCCAATGGTAAGGGAATGCTGGTTTCGGCTTTGTATCCTTATCGATTAGATTCTATTGGTTTTCCGTCGGAAATGGCAGCGGTTGCAACTTTGTTAGAGCCATCTGTGGTATGTAAATGGAATTCGTCATTTCATTGGTTAATTGATGTTACCTTCAATGGAGAGACCAAAAGCTATGGAGGTGCCGGAAGTGGTGGTGGACAAGGAATTACCGCTGATTTGGTCAAGTATCGATATACCTTTGATGGAAGTGCAGAAGATACCTATAACAAGCGTTCCTGGACAGAAATTACGGATATGATCTGTGAGTATGGAAAAATGACGGTGGTAGAGGAAGAAAAAGATCTTCCGGAATTAACGTGGCAGCAGGTGACAGACACAGTCGGAGAAGATGGTGCGTATGTAAAATTGGTTTTGATTAATTCAATCTTCGGTGGTGGTGGATCTGGTTATACGTTTATGTACAAGGTGGATGGAAGTACATATCCTGGTTATTTTTCCAATGTGTGGTATGACGGACGATATTTCAATAGGCATGAGTTCTTTGAAAAAGGTACGACCTTTGAGGATGAGGTTGCATCCACTGCAAGCATAGTAATCAAAGATCCGGTTATTCCGTTCCCGGAAGCGCCAGAAGGAAAGCAATATTTATATAATTATAATACAATTGATAAGATTAAAACGTACGATGCCAGCACAGGAGTGTGGAGTGGTTTTATGCGATACAATTATGATGCGGAAAGCAATGCATGGATTGCCAGTGTGTATACCAATTCTCGGTGCAAAGATACAGAGACTTATAAATATTCATCTATTGAGGATGAAGAGTTTAAGGCGGCTTGTACACTAACATTAGATGATGTAAAGGCTATGATGGTAGACCGAAATGCAAATGTAGATCCTACGAGTTATTATAATTACGATATGACTGTGTCGCCAGGAACAAAAGTAGAATAACATATTAATAATGTAAACTTTGAACGAAACGCATACAGAGTAAATGACAAGGTTTAGCGCAGGTCCTCGGGCTTGCGCTTATTTATTTTCAGGGAGAATACGACGTGTTTTCGCGGATGTGTTGCAAAGATGCGGAGTAAGGATGACGTTCTGGACTGTTTGTATGGGGGTACTAATATAATGCTGTTTTAAAAAGTTGAAAAATGTTGGAGTTAAATGAAAAAGTGTGGTATACTGATGAAAACTACGTATGATGTATTTGAGTAAGAGGGAAAACAATGTCAATCAAGATAGCTATATGTGATGATGAACAATATATATGTTCCTGGCTGGAAACTATGCTTTTTGAGATTTTGCAACAGATGAAGGTGGTAACGGAAATTGAGACATTTGAATCGGGAGAAGGTTTATGTCGGGAACTTGCAAGGCAACAATATGATTTAGTGTTTTTAGATATTGAACTTTTAGACGGAAATGGCATTGAGATAGGAAAATATATTCGCAATGTTTTAAGAAATGAGAAGGTTCAAATTGTGTATATATCCGGCACACAAGGTTATGCCATGGAGCTTTTTGAATTTCATCCAATGCATTTTTTAGTGAAGCCGTTGGAAAGAGAGAAGCTAGTTAAAGTGATAAAGACATATCAAATGCTTGCAGAGCAAAACAACTGGTTTTTCGAATATAAGAAAAGAATGAATTTTTACAAAGTACCTATATCTGAAATCATTTATTTTGAAAGTAAGCATCGGAAAATAAAAATTGTTACAAGAGATTTTGTGGATGAATTCTATGATTCGATGGATACGGTATATGCGGCGGTGGAACATCAGAATTTTTTGTTGATTCATAAATCGATTCTTGTAAATTATAGATTTATTAGACAGTTTCACTATGAAGAGGTGATGATGGCAGATGGCACAACACTTCCGATTAGCCAATCGAGAAGAACGACAATAAGGTCAAAGTATATGGAGATAAGAAAAAGAGAGCGATGATGGGGGGTCGCAAGCTTTTTGGAGGGGATACTGATTGTTGCGTTATGTGTTTCTTTGGTTTGGCTTTTCCGTGAGCGAGTTCGTGGGCAGCTTGCAATGAGGGAAAAGCAATACTATTTTGGACAGTTAGAAATAATGACTATGCAATATGAAGAGTCGAGACGATTTCGGCATGATTATATTAATCAGATGATTGTCATAGAACAGATGTTGATAGAGGGAAAGCAGGATTGTGTGCAAAGATATGTAGGATTGGTTGTGCAAAAATTACAACAGTGCAGTATCTATAGTGTGTGCGGTTATGTGGCAATCGATAGCGTGATAAACTATAAGCTAAGTTACGCTTCAAAACAAGGAGTAAATGTAAAGGCAGACATTGTACTTCCAAAGGATATGGCAGTGGATGAGGATGATGTTGTGGTGATTTTAGGAAACCTGCTGGATAATGCCATAGAAGCCACGACACGACTTGAAGAAAACAGATATATTTGTATTGATATGTATTGGGATAAGGGAGTATTGTTTATACACGTCGAGAATAGCTATGATGCGGTTGTCTATAAATGCCAAGATACATATTTTACTAGAAAACAGGATACCCATATGCATGGAATTGGTTTACAAAGCGTATCGGCTACGGTCAAAAAATATCATGGTCTATTGGAAATTGGAAACAAGGAAGAATGCTTTGTGGTAGATGTGTTATTGTATTTGTGAGGTGGGGTTCGGTTGAAATTATGACAAAAGCAGATATGGATTTATACAAAAGTGGGTACAAAGCTCTAAAGTTTGATAAGCTCGCAATGTCAGTAGTAGATGATGAAAAACATAGATTTTTTATGTGAAATAGTTGTCTATCTATTTGTTATCATTGCGAAAGGAGGAAATAATATAAAGTAAATTAGAAATTTTATACAAAGTAAATCGTTTGAAGAAGAAAAAGAACCCCACAGATTTCTGTGGGGTTCGCGCTTAGTTTTGTAAAGTTATCAATCCGTAAAATTATCAAAATAACCCTGGATATGAATAATTGGTGTACCCTTGTCACCAGAACCACTTGTAAGGTCACAGAGGGAACCGATAAGGTCGGTTAACTGTCTTGGAGTAGTACCCTGTGAAGCCATATTTCCGACTAAGTTGGTATCCTTTGTCTGGATGCTCTTAGCAATCGCTTCCTTAAGTTCTGCACCGCTCAAATCCTTGAAATCATTGTCTGCAAGATACTTTAGTTTAAGCTCATTTGGAGTACCAACAAGACCGCTAGTAAATGCAGGAGAAACAACAGGATCAGCCAACTCCCAAATCTTACCCTGTGGATCCTTGAAAGCACCGTCGCCGTATACCATAACCTCAACGTGCTTGCCGGTTTTCTCGAGCAACTGAGATTGAATGTCTTCTACCAAATCCTGACACTCTCTTGGGAATAACTTGATGGTATCCTCTGTAGACTTGTTTGAACCTAGTAAACCGTAGTTTGCATTGTAGCCACTACCATTTACTGAGCTTGTAAGGATATCATCCATACCACATACAGCCTTAGCACCCGCCTCTGTCAAAAGACGCTTTGTTCTCTTTCTTGTGTGAATATCACATGTAAGTACACAATCTGTGTAGTTTAAAATTGTCTTAGCCTGGTTTGCGAAGATAACCTCAACTTCTGCACCTGCTTCTGTAATAATATCTGAATAGTACTGAACATAATCAACGCCTGTGAATTCGTGTTTGTTTTCTCCGAACAACTCGCGATACTTTTCTAATGTCAAAACATCTGTGTATGGGTTGATGCCTGCATTGTCTAACTGGTCGTAAGTCAAAAGTGCGTTACCAACCTCATCGCTTGGATAGCTTAACATCAAGACAACCTTCTTAGCCCCCATAGCAATGCCCTTTAAACATATTGCAAAACGGTTACGAGAAAGAATAGGGAAGATAACGCCAATGGTTTCTCCGCCTAATTTTGCTTTTACGTCATCTGCGATGTCCTGAACAGATGCGTAGTTACCCTGTGAACGAGCAACAATTGACTCGGTTAATGCAACCACGTCACGGTCTCTGAATGAGTAGCCTTCGCTTTCGGCAGCTTCCATTACGCTTGTGACAGCGATGTCTACTAAGTTGTCACCCTCTCGGATAATTGGGCAACGAATTCCTCGAGATATAGTTCCTACTTTTCTTTCCATAATAATGTACCTTCATTCTTTAAAGTATAGTGTTTGTTTTCGTAAACAAGCTCCGTGACATATTCTTTTGTATTGTGTACACCACGAAACGGTTACGAAAAAAAGCAATATAATTATACACGGAAGTAATAAATGTTGCAAGTAAATATCATATATATGAAAATATATATTGAAATTTTTTTTGAAATGAACAAAACTCACTATTTAACTGTTAACTGGTATTAGACTTAACAAATATTTCAATAAGACTGTTTGGTTTGTATATTTGTATTCCTAGTAAAATAGTTGAGTTTGTGCAAAATGCACAAGTCTTTTTATTGAAAAGCGTGGTTTTTCTTTGTTTTCTAGAAATATTATGGGTAAAACAACGAAAACATCAAAGTTATTGGAAAATAATCTTAATGTGATGTATAATTGTGATATATGATTTTGGGATGGAACGAAGTTTGATTATCTCAAAAAACAGACACTTATGATTGAGACAGATTTAGGAGGTAGAGGTATGAGCGTGGTTTTCACTAATGACAGGTGTACGGGCTGTAACAAGTGTGTAAGAACATGCCCGATATTGACATCGAATGTTGCAACAGAAGTAGGAAAGGTTACTGTCAGTGAAACTGACTGTATCGCTTGTGGAGCATGTTTCGATTCATGTGCACATAATGCGCGTGATTTTCTAGATGACACAGAACGTTTTTTCGCAGACTTGAAGAAGGGAAAGAGAATATCTGTAATCATTGCGCCAGCATTTATTGCAAATTATCCAAGAGAATACAAGAAGGTGCTCGGATATCTAAAATCATTGGGAGTGAATCATTTATACAGTGTTTCATTCGGTGCTGACATTACAACATGGGGATATTTGAAATATATCACAGAACACAATTTTACAGGTGGAATTTCACAGCCTTGTCCTGCAATTGTGAATTATATTGAGAAATATCAGCCAGAGTTAATTGAGCGTTTGGTACCAATTCACAGTCCAATGATGTGTACAGCGATTTATGCGAAGAAGTATTTACATGTGACAGATGATATTGCATTCTTAAGTCCATGTATTGCCAAGAAGTTTGAGATTGAAGATAAGAATACACAGGGCTATATAAACTACAATGTTACATATGCTAAGATGATGGAATATATTGGAGATTCTTATCGTACAGCGTCAGAGTATAATGATGAGTTAGAGTATGGTTTGGGTGCAATTTATCCAATGCCGGGTGGTCTTCGTGAGAATGTAGAACATTTTCTGGGCAAGGATTATATGATTCGACAGGTGGAAGGTGAACAGGAGGCTTACCATTTCCTGAAAGAATATTCAAAGCGTATCCGTGAGAGAAAAGAGCTTCCATTTATGGTAGATATCTTGAACTGTCAGAAGGGTTGTATCTATGGTACGGCTACAGAGCCATCGCGCAATACAGATGATGTATTGATGACCTTGTCTAAGATGCGAACCATCGGAAGTACAGACGGAACCGTTACGAAGAGAAAGAAGAAATCGACTAGTCCATGGGTGACGGAAGGTCTTACACCAGAAGAGAGACTTGCAAATCTTATGAAGGAATTTGAAAAATTAAATGTCAATGACTTTATCCGTCGCTATGAGAATAAGCAGATTAAGATTCATGAGCCATCTAACATGGAGTTGGATGAAATCTTTAGAGATATGAACAAGCACACAATCGATAGCCGTGAGATTGACTGTGGTTGTTGTGGTTATGAGACTTGTACAGATATGGCTTGTGCAATCTATAACAATGTGAATGTTCGTGAGAACTGTATTCATTACATTAAGGATTTGGCTGAGGAAGAGAAGAACAGCATTCAGGAAATGCGCGAGCATGAGCAGGTTATGCAGGAAGAGAAGAATGCGAAGCTGGAAACTGTATTTGTACAGTTTGGCTCGCTTCGTGATACGGCAGCAGAGTTGAATTTGGCAAATGAGTCGTCTGCTAATGAAACAACTGATTTGGCTGGCGAAGTACAGAACATTTCTATGATTTGTGATGAGTTGACAGAATCCTTGAAGTTGATTTCTGACTTTATTGATGTGTATAAGCAGAGTAATGTGGAGATTTCTGGTATTGCTACCCAGACCAACCTCTTATCGTTGAATGCTTCTATTGAGGCAGCCCGTGCAGGTGAGCAGGGACGAGGCTTTGCGGTAGTTGCAGAGGAGATTCGTAATCTTTCAGATTCAACGAAAGCGCTAATAGATGCAAATAATCAGGAGGCTCAGGATATTATTCCTAAGATTAACCGCAGTATGGAAGTTATTCATAACTTGATTGAAAGTATTGAGGATATGACAGAGAAGGTTGCAACCATTGCAGCTAGCTCAGAAGAGATTTCTGCACAGACACAGTGCTTACAGGACATGGCAGATAGCTTGAAGCATATCGTAGAAGAAATCTAATAACAAAGTAATGATAGCATTGACCCCGACAGTTGTCGGGGTCTTTTTTGCTCTAAGTATAAGCTTTCCGCACGATGGAAATACTACCAAATAGAAATTAATCGTGGAGGAAAGCTTATGTGTACAGTAGTTTCATTTTCTACAGCAAATCATTATTTTGGGAGAAATCTAGACCTGGAATACTCCTATCAGGAAACCGTTACCATCACTCCTAGAAATTATCCTTTCACCTTTCGGAAAGTGGCATCAATGTCTCGTCATTATGCCATGATAGGAATGGCATATGTTGTAGAGGATTATCCGCTTTACTATGACGCGGTCAATGAAAAGGGATTGGGTATGGCAGGCTTAAGCTTTGAAGGAAATGCTTGCTATTATGAGGAGGTTTCCGGAAAAGAAAATGTGGCTCCTTTTGAATTGATACCTTATCTTTTGGGACAGTGTGAAAGTGTGGATGAGGTGGAAGAGATTTTAACCGAAGTTAACATTGTGAATATTGCATATAATAAAGAATTGCCGTTGTCCCAGCTTCATTGGATGATATCGGATGCAAAGAGAAGTATTGTAGTGGAAACCTTGTCCAGTGGAATGAGAATATATGAAAATCCAACAGGAGTGATGACCAATAATCCTCCTTTTCGTTATCAGCTCTTTGGGTTAAATAATTATATGGCATTATCAAAGGAAGCACCTGCAAAAAGCTTTTCAGAAAATCTGTCTTTTGATATTTATAGCAGAGGTATGGGTGCAATTGGATTACCGGGTGACTTATCTTCGGCTTCCCGATTTATCAGGGCGGTTTTTACAAAGGAAAATTCGGTTTGTGGGGATGAGGAATTAGAAAGTGTTGGCCAGTTTTTTCATATTCTTGGTGCGGTGGAACAGCAAAAAGGGCTGGTTCATATGGGTGAAGAGCAATATGAAATTACCATTTATTCCTCCTGTTGTAATGCGGATAAGGGTATCTATTATTACAAGACGTATACGAATAGCCAGATAACGGCGGTAGATATGCACAAAGAGAATTTAGACGGACAAAGACTTGTGTCCTATCCGATTATTACAGCGCAACAAATAAGATGGCAAAATTGGTAACGATTATACCTTTTAGGTCAATAAAATAAGTTGGAAATATTGGTCATTCATGTTAAAATAATAGTGACTTTGTACAGAGGAGATGGAGGTCGTATGGGTAGGTTTTTGGTTGTTTCGAAGGCTGATAGGCTATCGGAATATAAAAAGATTTCTGAGCAATATCAGGTAGGGTTTGAAATTAATGATTTTTATGATCCGAAAGTGTTAGATGATACGTGCAAGCAAAGTGAATTGGTTCAGCAATATCTTGAGGCTGGATTACCACAAGGAAGCACTATGCATGGTGCGTTTTTTGATGTTGTGGTATTTAGTGATGATGAGAGAATTGCAGAGATTTCCAAAATGCGTATGCGACAATGCATGGACATAGCTGAACGTTTGGGAGTGGTAGGTGTAGTGTTTCATACGAATTGCAATCCTATGCTCACAGGGGACACTTATGACAATAATGTGGTGAATCGGACGGTTGCTTTTATGGAAGAACTGTTGCAGGAGCATCCAGATGTGATGATATTTTTAGAGAATATGTTTGATGCGTCTCCTAAAATACTGGCGAATATTTCGGAGCGTTTGACAAAGTATGAGAACTATGGAGTGTGTTTGGATTATGCGCATGCGTGTATTTCTCCGGTACCAATGAGTGATTGGGTGGAGGCCTTAGCACCATATCTTCGTCACGTACATATTAATGACAATGATTTGCAAAATGATTTGCATTTAGCGGTGGGAACTGGACAGATTGATTGGAATTTGTTTGCAAAGTATTATCGTACGCATTTTGACCAGTGTAGTGTGTTGATAGAGACGACTTTGCCAGAAACACAGATACAGTCCCTGGATTATCTGAAAGAGAATTTTGTGGGAATATTTCGTGAATGATAATGATGATATGATATTTTAAGTCGAATAGTATATATGAAAACGAGATGTTAGGTGAATATAATTATATCGGAGGGATAACGAATGGAGGGAAAAAAACCATTAGAAGCAGAAGCTTTATTGGAACAGATTTTTTATTATATGAATCAGTTGGTCAATGAAAAAGATTTTAAGACGACCTTGTTACTTTTAACAGAGATGGGAAGAACTTTGGTAAATGCGGAACGCACTTCTTTGTGGTATTGGGATACAGAAAAAAAACAGTATTGGACTTTGGTGGCTTCTGATACGGAACAGCTTGTGGTACCAGAAGGAACAGGAATTGTAGGTGCTACGATTATGAATAACGAAACCATTGTAATAAATGACCCATATATGGATTGTCGTTTTAATTCGAAGGTGGATGAAGAGACTGGTTTTATCACAAAATCGATTCTGTGTATGCCGATTACCAACACGGCAGGGGAAGTGATAGGTGCATATCAGGCAATTAATAAATTGGATGAGAATGGTGAGAGTAATTTTGATGATAAGGATGTGAAACGTTTGACATTGGCAGCGGCCTATTCTGGAAAGTCGTTGGAATCACATATCCTATACCAGGTAGCACATATAGATACATTGACACAGCTAAAAAACAGAAGAAGTTTTTATGAGTATTACAATATAGAAATTGTGCCAATACTCAAGCAAAGTGTAGCATCTGTTGTGATATGCGACATAGATTTCTTTAAGAAGGTAAATGATACATATGGACATAATGCCGGTGATGCGGTGCTCCAGATGGTGGCTGATACTATGAAGGAATGTCTGACGGAAGGGATTCCGTTCCGGTGGGGTGGCGAAGAGTTTATTCTGCTGTTACCAGAATATACAGCTAAAAAGGCAACAGAGATGGCAGAAAAAATTCGAACCGTCATTGAGCAGAAGGTTTGTCATTTTGACGGAGAAGACATTCAGGTTACGATGTCTTTTGGTGTGAAGGAATTAGATGCGGGAAAAGCGGTAGAGATTAATATTGAAGAAGCAGATGCGAAGCTTTATGAGGCAAAGAAAACAGGACGTAATAAAGTAATATGCTAATGATGAATTGGAGGATACTAGATGGCGAAGGTGAAATCGGTTTTTGTGAGTTACAGCTCAGAAGACCATGCGCTAGTGAATACAATTATTAATATGATGAAGAATGAGGGGATTAGTTATTGGAAAGCACCAGAAATGATTCCTGCGGGTTCGAGTTATGCAAGAGAAATTCCGCGTGCTATTAAGGATTGCGAGGTTTTCTTGTTGATTTTATCGAGAACATCTCAAAAGTCGATTTGGGTAGAGAAGGAGATCGATAGTGCGATATCTCACCGCAAGGTAATTATTCCGTTTCAGATTGACGAAGTTCCTCTTTGTGACACCTTTCGATTTTATTTGAACAATGTGCAGATGATTTCCTATGCGTTGGATAAAACAACAGCAATAGAAGAGTTGAAACGGCAATTGAATCAGTTGGTGAAGGACGAGTCAAGTGTTTCCACTCAGAATGTAGTGGAAGAATATATAGAGGAGACTGTACCAGCAAGCCCTAATTCATCTATCGGTAATGTGTCGGTGACGGGTAGTAATGTAAAGGTAGAACAAGCGGCACAGCTTCCGAGAAGAAGTATGACTAGAAAAGCAGATTCCAATGCGTTGCGTATGAATCGCATTCCGTTGGAGTGTGATTACTGTGGAAGTAAGCTGCTAGAGAATGTTACAATGGGAACCTATCGTTGTCATGATTGTGGGCAGGATAGCTATGATGATTTTCAGACGATTCGCAATTATCTCAATGTGGTCGGAACTGCACCGGTAGCGGTTATTGAACGAAATACAGGTGTTCCAAAACGAATCATAGAATATTTCTTTCGTGACGAATATTTGGAAATTCCCAAAAGTTCTCCGGTACGAGTACCTTGTGAACGATGTGGTGCACCGATTCGGACAGGAACCTTATGTGATGCCTGTAAGAGTGGAACAAACACAAGTAGGACGAAGAACAATCGAAAAGGTACATGGCATTCCCTGTACTAGAAGAATGGCAGAGGTAATGAGAAGATATACTTGTTACAATGTATTGCAAAATGGAAAATAGAAGTATTCTTCTTGAGAGGAGCATTTGATTGGAAAAAATAATATGGGTAATTGGTTGCAATCGAAAAGAGATGATAGAGGCGCAGCGTCAGATTAACTCTACTGGAAGCATGCGCGCATTTTGTATGCTTTCGTTTGAAGCGGTGGGGAAAGCTGTGGAGAAGGCGATTGCGTCTCAAAGTGCCCAGATGCGTTCGCAGATTAGTACGCCCTCTTTGATTGTATTGGATTATGATATGGTCTCGCAGGAGAACTTTAAGCTATTGTTATTTTTGAAAAATCAGCAGGTGTTGGCAGGTGTTCCTCTTTTTTTTATGATAGAAACTCGTAATCAAGAATTGGATGAGAAATGCTATGCAAAGGGAGCTATGGTTGTTTTGACCAAACCGCTTACCAAGGTTGCGATTTTGCGTATGGAGCGTACAGCTTGGCAGCATGAGGTTGCTAAAAATTACGAGAAAATGTTGCAAAAGCAGGCGGGTGATTTGCAATCCGCAAAAGAAATCGTTCGATTGAATCAACAGTTAGAGGCTCGTAATGAATTGTTATATCAGATATTTGGACGTTACTTTTCTGATAAGGTGTTAGATATGATTTTGGACAATCCGCAAGGAGCTGCGATTGGTGGTGAAAAACGCGAGTTGACGGTTATGATGTCCGATTTGAGGGGATTTACATCTATGTCTGAAGAGTTGGGACCGGAAGCGGTTACCATACTACTTAACTTTTATTTTGGCAAAATGGCGGAAGCCATTACAAAATATGGTGGAACAATTATAGAATTTTTGGGAGATGCCGTGCTTGCAGTTTTTGGCGCGCCAATTGCGTCGAATCAACATACAGAGTGTGCAATTGCTGCTGCCATTACTATGCAGAACACAATGGGTGAAGTGAATCGTTTTTGTGAAAAAAATGGGTATCCGGCTTTGGAGATGGGCATTGGCATTCATCGAGGGGAAGCATTTATTGGTAATGTTGGTTCAGAAAAAATGATGCGATACAATGTAATCGGACGTATTGTAAATGAATGCTCGCGAATAGAAGGATATAGTGTTGGTGGGCAGGTGCTGGTTTCTAAAGATGCGTTGGCTTGTGTGGATTGTCCTGTGGAGGTTCACAATCATATGGAGATTATGGCAAAGGGTGTAGCGAAACCGGTGGAGCTTTCAGAAGTGAATGGAATCGGTGGGGAATATCAGCTACGAATTGCGAATGTTGAATTTGATGTATTAAAGCCTGTAGATGAAATGATAGTGTTCAATATGTATCCGATTGAGGATAAGATGGTTCAGGAAGAATCCGTACCGGCAAGGCTTTTAGAGTTCTCTTACAAGCGTGCTGTGGTGGAATTATATGATTTTCAGGCGGAGCTTAAGGTGTATTCTGATGTGGAGATTTTTGCAACAAGCCAAGATGGAACAGGGATATTTCGTGAAGTGTATGCAAAAGTGGTTGAGCGGCATTTTAATATCGTATCCTTGCATTTTACGCACGTAAGTCAAAGCTTCCAACGATTCTCTGGAATGGAAATCGAGGGAGCAACCAAGATGGATTGAGAACAAAGCGGAGGAATGGGTATGCAATTGAAGCAATGTGAATTCGTATTATCGGATATAAAGTGTAATCAACTGAATATAGAAAGATATTATCATTGTGAAAAAGAAGCTTTTGGAGTGGCAGAGGTATCCTGTGCAGTTGGAGATGCGTTGTTGACTGCGTATATGGAGAGGCAGAATGAATTGAGTGGCGAGTTTGAGGATGCTTCCGGTGTGAATACAGATTGCCAGGTGGAAAAGGACTACAATCAGCTTTTGAAAGCTATGAATTGTCATTTTCTTTTGGTGGTTTGGAAGTCGCAGGATGAGGACCGGCTGCTCTTTTTTAGTGATACTAGACGTGTGCGGGCGTTGGAGATTTTGGATTATTTGATTGCGGAATTTGGTTTGGTGCGTGGAGATGCGGGCTGTGCTAGTGGGCAGATTTCTTCTGCGATTCTTTCTGTACAAATTGCAGATATGGAATTGGCTGATTCGGTGCAATATTTTTTGCGTATGGTAACGTCTTATTATGAAGACTGTGAATGGGTGGAAGCTGCAAGATATGGCATTGTACATAGTGATGAAATTGCGAAAATGACACGTTATTATAAAAAGAAAATTGCGTGGGCGTATGTAAATTCCACGGATGTGGTGTCTGATGGAGAACAGATTCGAATCAAAACTTTGGAGAATGAATCAGGGATGCTTATGGTGGCAGATGAGAACCGTTATATTATGATAGGATGTCGTGGTGAAGTTTACGATATGACAAAGGAAAAATTTGAACGTACTTATGAGGCAACGGATGAGCCACTTGATGTGTTTGAGCAGATGCTAGATTTTCTTCCTGCTATCGAAAAAGTATCAGATGGAGATTATATCAGCCTAGATGAGGTGGCACATTTATGTTATCCACAGCGTGGAACTGGAATATATGCCTGTGAACTGCAACGTAGAACCAAGGTATTTCCGACGGATGGGAATGCGGAATATTTTTTGGGGAGACCTGGAGATTACATGGCAATACGAATGGATGACTTTACAGATATTTATGTGATACAAAGAGAAATTTTTTTGCAGACATATGAAGCTAAAGCATAAAAAACTGTTACACAATGGATTGAATAGGGTAACCACTTACTAAGCGGATAAGTGAGAATCAGAAACAATCATATGTGTAACAGTTTTTTATTGTCTAATAATTTGAAGGTCGAAACGATTGTATAATTGGCACAATTCCTCCTCTGTCCGACTTGTCTGTAAAATATATTGGCTTTTGTGGTTGAACGAGAGTGTAACTTCTTTTGTGAATGTTCGGTTGTTTGTGCCGAGCTCGTGTATGATGAAGCTGGCGTGGTATCCTTTTGCAATTTCGTATGTGGTCATTAATCCGATACCGCTACCACCGCTATTTCGGCGTGTGGTGGTTTTCTCGACTCCCCATTTTTCAAGCACATTTATTGTAAATGGAATACCACTGTCAAAAACGCTGATTGTGTATGTATTTGACACAATACAAATGCTTAATAATATGTAATGACCATTGTTGGATTGTGTGGCGAGAATGGCATTTTCCAGCAAATCAGCCAGTAGCGTTTTTAAGTCCTCTTCTTGAATGACGTGTTCAATTAAATATGGTATATCACAAGAAATATGGACTTGAAGTTCGATATCGTATTTGTTTGCTTTTTGTTGCATATAAATTAAAAGGCTATCAATACTTAACACTTTAGTAGATGTAATTTGCTGAAGTGTTTTTTCTTGCTGGCGTAAAATTCCCTTGCGTTCGGTTGAAAGTGTTGTTAACTCTTTGAGTAATTTGTCGCCAGTGGTTATAAAATCATTATGGGAAAGATCCCTGGAGCTTAGAAAGTTATATACTGCATATTCCATATAAGGGATAAGCTTGTTGTCCTTGTGTATGATTTTTGAAAGGCGTTCATTTTCGGCTTCCAGTTCTGCGATATGCTCAGTTTGCTGGGAGATGGCGTGATTTAGGTCGGTTAAATTTTGTTGTCTTAATGTGTCCAAATAAGTTTTTGTTAAGCTGCTTCGCCAGTAGTGATAGATAAGAGGGATTAATATGCTTAGCAGAATAAGTGGAAGAAGGCGGATTATGTTTAATTGATATGTATTTATGAATCTAATTAATGTAAAAGTGGAAATTACTAAAATGCTAATAATCATACCTGGAAATGCATATATATTCTCCGTAAGAAATGGCATGCCATTTTGCATACGTTTTATGCGGAAAGGGAAATGCATAATTGTAAGCTGAAGCAAGAAGCAAATGATTTGGGCGAGTATATGGGTGTTTGTTTTTAGAATAACGATAAAGAGGAAGCTTGTTAACATAGAAGATATAATTAGGCAGATACAACTGAGTGCAAATGCGATTGTGGCCGAAGTGATGCAGATAGTTAATGGTGTTTTTGTCTCATGGCAAAGGAATATTGAGATACATAAAACTAAAAAAGGTAATGTAAAAAGTGGGAAATAAGTATCGGTAAAAGTAGAAAGGAGTGATAAAAGTATAGAGAAAGTAGAAAATGTAAAGCAAGATAATCGGTTGTTTCTTAGGTTGAGGATCCGTATGAAGAAATAAATACAACAAAGAATCGTACCGAGGCTTTTTATAAATAATATCATAGCTATACCTTTATCGAAAACTAATAAAAACCAATGGGTAATAACGCAAAATTGAAATTTATTTTTTTCCTGTTTTTCCATATTCTTTTTACATAAAAAAGAAAGGAGAAATAGGCGATGTTTTATAAATGGTTAGAAATGGTTTATAAACTTGTAAATGGTTGCTGATTGAAAGGAGCTGGTCGTTTGACCAGCTTTTTCAATACTCGTTTTCAATACCCGTTTTTGATTTTGTTTGCATAGTAAAAAACGAATTCATTTAAGGTAGGAACACCTTTGGCTGACGTAATCGCTGCGGAGTAGTGTTTTTTAAGTTCCTCTACCGGAGTACGTGCCCATGCTCTGTTAATTGCATTTTGTGAAGCGCGTTCCACGCTAGTATATGTTTTTGAGTAAAGTTGTCCAATGCTAATACAAAGATTGTTATCTTGTCCGTTTAATGCAAGGAAAATGGCATCAATTAAATATTTGTAGCCGGTGGCATTTGGGTTGATACCCACTTTCTCAATTTCCATAGCAATTCTCTTTTTTGTGCGTCTTTCATATTGAGCAGGGGACTCTGTTGTGGCACAAGAGGTATTTTGTTGTTTGACACTACTCTGTATGATTTTTTTCATCATAATGAGAAAATTAATGGCATTTGCTTCCGAGTAATCCTCCTTGTGCTTAGACATAATGAAATCAGCACCTAGTTGTCTGGCGTAATCATAGGTAGTGTTACTTGAATTGTTAGTAGTCACTAAAATGTATGGCTTAAATGGAATATCGGCTTCTTTCAGTTCCTGTAAGAATAACAATCCGTTTCCTTGGCCGAGATTAAGCTCGAGGTCAAGAATAACCGCATCTGGGTGGAACTGGTTTACTAGTTCTAAGGCCCGATATGAGTTGTTGGTAATACCAACAATACAGATGTTAGGAGTAATATCTGCATATTCTGCAAATTTTGTGCACACTTCTGCATCATCTTCTACAATTAGTATATTCAAAGTACGTTCCAATTTATTTAACCTTCCTTTTTTTATTGATAATTTGTATTATACGCCTTTTTTGCACAAAATCCAACAGGTAATAACGTAAAAGTTGGTTAAAATGTTGGTCGAATGAGAGGGAATATCTTTTGAGAAAGTCAATAATTAGGTGTTGATTGTATTTTTTTTAATACATGCCAGGGTAAATTAGTGAAAAGTTGGGATTTGGACTAACAAATTCCAATTCCTTTTTTGGTTTTTGCAATTTTGATGCTTTATGCTATGAACGTCAAATCAAAAAACAAACCGTCGCAGGCACGTTCGCACTACGCTGAGTGCGTAACGGTACTAAGTTCGACTTCGTCTCACTAAGTGCCGACGAACTCAGATGTGCCTGCTTACGGTAATTGTTTTCTGATTTGACGTAATTAACATTAGCATAAAGCATACAATTCGTCATAAAGCATACAATTCGTCATAAAGTGCACAATTGTTATAGTTTCACGTTCAAATGTTATATCACAAAATGAGAAAATATGATATCTTCGTATTAATAAAATGAAAAAGAGAAGTTTTGGATATCAAATTTTGAGATGGGAGGTTTGCATTTGTGATGAATAATAGTGTTGTAGATATGACAAAAGGTGACGTTACAAAACATTTATTGCAGTTTACTATTCCGCTACTTGTTGGTAATTTAGTGCAGCAATTGTATAATATAGTAGATTCTATTGTTGTGGGGCAATATGTAGGTTCGCAAGCACTAGGTGCGGTTGGTGCAGTTGGCAATGTTATGTTTATTTTCTTTGCGCTTTGTATGGGTTTATCTGCAGGTGTGGGGATTATAGTAGCACAGTACTTTGGCGCTGGAAATTATGAAAAAGTGAAGGCGACAATAGTAAACAGTGTTTATGTTGTAGGTGCGTCGGGTATATTAATGAGTATCTTAGCGGTTGTGTTGGCACCTGCGATTTTAACATGGATGAATACTCCATCTGAAAATTATCAGTATGCATTGGATTACATGAGAATTACTGGCGCGGCAACGATTGTTGTGGCTGCGTACAATGCAATCTCAGCGATTCTCCGTGCGTTAGGCGATTCAAAAACGCCTCTGCTTTTCTTGGCGGTGGCGAGCGTGTTAAATATTGTTCTTGATTTTGCTTTTGTACTAGGTTTCGGTATGGGGGTAGAAGGCGCAGCACTTGCTACGGCAATCAGTCAGTGTGTTGCAGCGGTTGGCTCTGTGGTAGTCGCTTTATGGAAAAATCCATTTTTCCGTTTTCAAAAGAGACATTTTACAATGGATAAGAAATTGATAAAGGCTGTTTATGAATTGGGTTTGCCGGTGGCAGGACAGAATGTTATGATTTCTTTGTCTTGTGTATTATTACAGGGAGTAGTAAATGGATATGGTTATATGGTGATGGCGGCCTATACAGCAACAAGTCGTGTGGAGCAGCTAGTGCATCAGCCATTTAATTCTTTAGGAATGGCTGTGTCTACCTTTGCCGGACAAAACATAGGAGCCAAACAGGACGATAGGGTAAAGGAAGGTAACCAAAAAGCAATGAAGGTTATGATGGCATTTTCCGTTGTTATGATGGGGATTATGATGGTGTTTAGTAACTGGATTGTAAGCCTCTTTGTTGATGAGACGGAGATTATTACTATGGGTGCGATGGGACTGCGAATGACCAGTGTAATGTACGCGGCACTGGGCGTAATCTATGTGATGCGCGGTACGTTGAACGGTCTTGGTGATGCAAGATATGCTTTGATCAATGGTGTATGTGAAGTGGTAGGACGCGTTGTGTTTGCAGTGGTGCTTACAAGTATTCCATTTATTGGTTTTTGGAGTGTATGGCTCACGAATGGATTTACATGGATTGTTGCAGGCGCGGCCGGTTATATCCGATTTAAACAGGGTAAATGGATGAATAAGTCAGTAGTTGATGGAAAAGAGATGAATGATAAAAAAGTGTCTGTGATGGAGCAAGAGTTGATGGAAGTGTGTTAGTGGAACTGAAGGGAGTGTTACGATGAAATTTGCAATATTAGCGCCAGGGAAGATTGCCCAAAGCATGGCAACTGCAGTGAAAGGTTTGAAAGAAGGAAGCGTACAGGCGACGCAGGAGACTGCGGAACAAATGGGAGTAAATCCCTCAGAAATAGAATTGTATGCAGTGGCTTCCCGTGATTTGGAGAAAGCGGAAGCTTTTGCAAAGCAATGGGGATTCGAAAAGGCATATGGTTCCTATGAGGAAATGTTGGAGGATGAAGCTGTGGAACTGGTCTATGTTGCCTCGCCGCATTCCTATCATTATGAGCATGCCAAAATGTGTTTGGAGCATGGAAAACATGTATTACTTGAGAAACCATTTACTGTCAATGCGACACAGGCGAAGGATTTGATTTCAATTTCTGAAGCGAAAGGATTGCTGTTGACGGAGGCGATTTGGACCCGTTATATGCCTAGTCGTAAAATGCTTGATGATATATTGAAAAGTGAAGTGATAGGTGTTCCGACTTCCTTGGTAGCGAATCTGGGATATCCAATGAGGAATAAGGAACGATTGTGTAAGCCTGAGCTTGCAGGCGGAGCGTTACTGGATGTAGGGGTGTATCCGATTCATTTTGCACTGATGGTTTTTCATGATAAGCTTGCAAAGCTAGATACAACATCTGTTATGTCGCCAGAGGGCGTGGATTGGACGAACAGTGTGACCCTTACCTTTGATGGTGGAGAATTGGCGGTTTTGCATAGTACAATGCTATCTCCAACAGATCGCTTGGGAGTTATTTATGGTGATAAGGGTTATATAGAAGTAGTTAATATTAATAATTGTGAAGCGATATATGTGTATAATGCGAAGCGTGAACGGATTACTTCTTATAAGGTGCCGGAACAGATTAATGGATATGAGTATGAGGTGTTATCTTGTATGAAAGCAATAAGAGAAGGTAAGGTGGAATGTGATGAGATGCCTCATAGCGAGACCTTGCGGGTGATGCAGTTGCTGGATACAATTCGTGCAAAGTGGGGATTAAAATACCCTTGTGAATGAAGTGTGTAATATGAAAGGAATTTAAATTGACATATAAAATATAGAATAGGAGAAATTTAACTATGGATAATTTTAATTTTTATAGTCCGACAGAATTTGTGTTTGGAAAAGGAAGAGAAGCGGAGTGTGGAGAGTATGTGAAGAAATATGGTGGAACTAAGGTGTTGTTGCATTATGGTTCTGGCTCTGCTGTTCGTTCTGGGTTGTTAGATAGAGTAAAGGAGTCTTTACATGCACAGGGAATCGCTTATGTGGAGTTGGGTGGTGTTCAACCCAATCCTCGTGACACAAAGATTTACGAAGGAATTGAACTTTGTCGTGCACAAGGTGTAGATTTCATTTTGTCTGTCGGCGGTGGTTCCTGTATTGATAGTTCCAAGGGAATTGCGCTTGGTGTGCCGTATGATGGTGACTTCTGGGATTTTTATGGAACTGGAAAGCCGGTGGAGAAAGCGTTGCCGATTGGAACGATATTGACAATTGCAGCAGCGGGAAGTGAAGGTTCTGGTGCGTCTGTAGTTACCAAGGAAGAAGGAATGTTGAAGCGTGATGTGGGGTCTGATTTGCTTCGCCCGAGATTTTCAATTTTGAATCCGGCGCTTACCTGTACACTTCCGGCATATCAAACGGCTTGTGGTGCAACAGATATTATGGCACATGTATTTGAGCGTTATTTTACCAATACAAAAGAGGTAGAGATTACGGACCGTTTATGTGAAGCGGTACTCGTAACTATGATAAAGGAAACTCCAAGAGTGATAGAAGAACCTAGCAATTATGAAGCTAGGGCGAACATTATGTGGGCAGGTACTGTGGCACACAATGATATTGTTGGAGTTGGACGTAGCCAAGATTGGAATAGTCACGGGTTGGAACATGAATTGTCCGGTTTGTATGACTGTGCCCATGGTGCTGGTTTGGCGGTAATTATGCCGGCGTGGATGGAATATGTGATGCACCATGATGTAATGCGCTTTGCGCAGGTTGCGGTTCGCGTCTGGGGTTGTGAGATGAATTTTGCGAATCCGGAGGTGACTGCGAAAGAGGGTATCGCGGAATTCAGAAAGTTCCTTGTGTCCATTGGTATGCCGATTAATTTTGAGCAGCTTGGGGCGAAGGAAGAGGACATTCCAAAGCTGGTTGAGGTGCTTGGAATCGGAGATGGAGTTCGTGGCGGTTTTATGGAGCTAAATGCAGAGGATGTTACCAATATTTATAGGATAGCAGCACATGCAACTGTGTAGATAATAGAATATGCAATACTATGAATCCACCGTAGAGTTTCTCTTGCGGTGGATTTTTCTTTTATAAAATTGGAAATTTATACCACAAGTATAATAGACATCTTCATTTTTTTGTGATATAGTGCGGTATATAAAAGGAGTAACTATGAAAATTGAATAGTTACGAAAAAGTGGACAACTAAGTCCACAGAAAGGAAGTAAGAATCATGTTTACATTGAATTTGACAAACTTATATTTTGTGAATAATCGACCTACGACTATGCATATTTCAGATAGAGCGCATAGTTTAGTTGACGTACATTCTTATAAGATAAGTGTTAGGCATAGAAGTGAACATGATTATAATAGAGTCATATAGATTGAAATGTCAATATAATACATGGACTTTTCGAGGCCGCTTATCTTGTAAGAGATAGGCGGCCTTGTTACATTATTTGTAAAGAAATTTTGGTGAGGATGAAGATTTAAAGAAATTGGGAGGAAATGGATATGTTTAATATACCAACCATTGATATGGTGAAGACAGGTCAGAATATCATAGAATTAAGGAAGCAGAAAGGTCTTTCTGTAAAGGATTTGCAGGAAGTATTTGGTTTCACAACGCCACAGGCGATTTACAAGTGGCAGCAGGGAAGCGCGTTGCCAACCATTGATAACTTGGTTGTGTTGGCGGCGATTTTTGGAGTGGCAGTAGATGATATTTTGGTGATTGATAATGACATACAAATGTCAAAGACAGCATAAGCCCCATTAGGGGCTACTATGGAGATTATAGGATAATGGTAGTCCGGCAGAATACTCTGTATACAGAAGCAAAACGAAATTGTAGATTTCGTTTTGCTTCTAGCATATGGATCTGCTCGTGGCGGTTTGATTCCCTCTAATCTCCCTATGCACTTATCTCTGGAACGAAAGAAAGAGGATACTTCTAATGAAGTATCCTCATATTTTTATAGATAATTGAATTTTATTTATCTTTTATCTCACCATGCAATGTCTGCAACGATTTAATCTCATTTTCTGCATGAGTCTTCACATAGTGGATACCAGCCGCAGTTGCTTTTGCAGCAGCGATGGTTGTCATGTAAGGAACTTTCGCCTTGATGGCAGCCTTTCTTAAGTAGCTATCATCATTCTTGCTGTCCTTACCGATTGGAGAGTTGATAATCAAATCAATCTTTCCATTAGTAATCAAATCATATACATTAGGACGTCCCTCTACTAATTTCTTAACCTTTTCAGCAGGAATTCCAGCTTCTGTGATAATATCACATGTATTACCAGTTGCAACAATCTTAAATCCATCATCAGCCAAGCTTTTTGCAACCTCTACTACATCAGCCTTATCCTTGCGGTTTACGGAAATCAATACAGTTCCTTCTAATGGAAGCTTAGAAGATACACCTTCCTGTGCCTTGTAGAAGGCTTCACCATAGGAAGGAGATAAACCTAATACCTCACCGGTAGAACGCATCTCTGGTCCTAATACTGGGTCAACTTCCTGGAACATATTGAATGGGAAAGCAGCTTCCTTCACACCGTAATATGGAATATCCTGTTCCTTCAATGTTGGAACTGGAGAAGGATTGCCAGTTAATTCGCTTGTGATAATCTCTGTTGCCAAAGGTACCATGCGGATGTTACATACCTTAGATACCAAAGGTACGGTACGGGATGCACGTGGGTTGGCCTCTAATACGTATACCTTACCATTTTCGATAGCATACTGCATATTCATAAGACCTTTAACATGCATTTCTTCAGCAATCTTTCTTGTGTATTCTTTGATGGTTGCAACATTTTCTTCTGTGATGTGAACAGAAGGAATGATACAAGCAGAGTCACCTGAGTGAACACCAGCAAGTTCGATATGTTCCATAACAGCTGGAACAAATGCATGTGTTCCATCACTGATAGCATCTGCTT
>CAYTOQ010000022.1:0-1982 GCA_964439445.1 uncultured Clostridium sp.
ATCTTCTATCTTTTTCTTCTTTTATTATCTTGAAGTAACTCAATGTATAAATAGTTATTCTTCCTAGCATTTGGTCCTCTCCTAATCCTATAACCTTTCATGAGAGGTAACTACTTGATTCTTACCGTTATGTTTTCCGTAATACAGATTGCGGTCTGCCTCCTCAATCATAGAGCGAATGGTTTGATTTTTCTTATAATCGGCAACACCAATGGTTAGTGTAACGCTAACCTTCACATCATTGTGTTCTACTACCGTCTCTCGCACATCCTTGCAAATTCGTTCCGCTACTTGCCGTGCAATGTCCAAATCTGCCTTTATCAAAATCAATATCTCTTCGCCACCCCAACGGCAGACTGCATCATCCTCTCGCACGTCTCCTGATATCGTATTGGCAATGGAGACAAGCACCTCATCTCCACAATCATGTCCATAAGTATCATTAACCTTCTTAAAATCATCAATATCCACTAACATAACACAAAACATCTGTCCTACACTGAGTGCCACATCATGTGCAGATCGCAACTGAACATTCATACTTCTACGGTTCATCAGATGCGTAAGTGGATCAAAGTTCGCAAGTTCACCTAACCTGCGATTTTCCAATTCCAACTGTCTTTGCATATATCGAATCTCCGTCGCAAACAACGTACAAAACACCACCATCAATGCAAATGTAATGATTGTATTGAAATAGTAAAAGCTTATTTGCATATTATTAGGTAAATGTTGTGTCGGATAAAATGGTTCAACACGACCACAGAATGCGCGAACCAAAACGTAACTAACCACGACACTTACCGAAGATATGACAGGAATACTAATCCGATCTTTAAACTGTGGCATAGTATAAGTTAAATAATATGCCACCGGAATTAGAGCTATTGTATATGTCATAAATCCCCAATCCCAACCAAGTAATATGACAGCCATCGCTGCATGAAATATAATCTCAACAAAAGATGATATATAGAACAACACATACCGTTCTTTCGAAATCGTTACTACTACATGATACAAATAAAAAATTGTAGCACCAATATTATAGTAAAACAACGGTTCCACGCTATACTTACCAAACGTAATTGCATAAAACATATGAATAACAGAAATTGCAATACTAATACCTCTATATTTAATTCGATTGTCCATAGCAAGATTTCCGTTCAAAACCTGCCGAACTACGTGAAAAGCATTTGTCATTCTCCAATATTCCCTCTGTTTTAATATGATTTAATAATTATACTATAACTATCATTTTTATTGCAAGTTTCTTTTGTCAAAACGATTCTATCTCAATATCCGATATTCACGATTCAAAAATATCAATCACTCTAATTTCGGTCCTGCTTCTTCTTAAGGAGTGCATTCATATCCAGCTTTTCATTCTGTTCTGTAGCGATTCGATTGTTTTGTTTCTTGAATGTCAGTCCATCAAAATTCTCTTTCACGCTACCACTGTCATCCATCGTATTATCCACATTAACATGTTTCACATCCGTATTTTGTGATCTATTCTTCTCTAATTTCTTACCCTTGATTCTCTTGATTTTTGAACTTCTCTTTGTATTCCGTTTGCCAGTAAGCTTGCTTGCTACTCCCTTTAGATAAAACAATATATCCACTGAAAATCTACGAACAATAATATCAAATAAGAATAATAACATTGCGATGATCAACAGCGGTACTGTAAGGGAAACCTTCGACAGCACAGCCTCTTGCTTTTGCTGCCAAATGTCATCTTCCAATGTAATTTCCTTTCCCCCTGCCTGCTTGGTAAATGTTGCCAAATCCGTCTGTGTATCCGAAAATTGATATTCAACCGAATATTGATTCGCATAGGCTGTATTGTAATTCTTTACAATCTCCTCGCCATCCATTTTGCGGATGCTGACATTATAGACACCAATTTCATTCATATCTACTGAAGTCTCGAACACGCCTGGTTTTATTGCATCCAAGGTAATCTCCTCTGGCGT
>CAYTOQ010000022.1:2082-14899 GCA_964439445.1 uncultured Clostridium sp.
TCCTCTCTGCTTGATTCCAAAATCACATCCGCCGTTGGCTTTGCGGTAGCCGCAATATATCCAAGAAGTGCTGGTGTTCCCTCGTCCATAACACCCTGTAGCATCTCATTGTTACTCGTAATGGTCGGATAAAATTCTTCATTTATCAAATAGGTGCTAGTGGAAAGGTATACCTCCTGTGCAAAAATTCTAGGAATCGAATTGTTCACGTCGGTATAATAATATCTACCGCCACACTGCTCTGCAATATAGGAAAGCGTATCCTTATCCGAATCACTTCCCACCGCCACAGTCGACACCGTAATTCCCGCATCATTTATAAGTTTCAGCAAAGGGTCATACTGATTATATCCGTCCTGCCCGTCTGTCAGCAAAATAATATGCTTTATCTTTGCATTGCTCTTTAATATCTCCAAATATGCTTCCTGCAAGGCTGGAAAAATGCTCGTTCCTCCACCATACGCAATGGAACGGATATCCTCTTTAATCTGATCCATATCAGAGGCTTCCTGCAGTGGCACAATCCAGTGATAGGTATCATCAAATGCGAGTACACCCACTTCATCCGATGTTCTCACCTCCGATGAGCCGGATAAAGCTGCCTGCTTTGCAAGGTCCAAGCCTGTGACACTACTATTCTCCTCCGACGGACTACTCATACTGCCAGACTGATCAATCACTAAAGCCATCGCCATTTTCGGAATCTCTTTTTCTCCCTGCAAGTCCATATACACCGGTAGCATCTGCTCTAACTCTGTGCCTCTATAATTACCTAACGCATAACTGTTATCACCACCAATACAGATATATCCACCTGCAAACTCCTTCACGTAGGAGTCCAAAATGCTGGTAAATCCCGCTCGCAAATCATCATAGTACACATTCAGGGTGATAACTGCCTTGTATTGGTTAAGCTCGGACAAGGTTACCGGAACACCCTTAGGCGTCACTGTGTCATAGGCAATATTCGCCGCATCTAATACCTTTTCGAATTCATTGGCTTCCTCGGCGGTTCCCTCCACAAGAAGTACCCTTGGTCTTGCCTCAATTTCTGAGAAGGTTACATAGGTATTATTGACTAATATCGTATCCTTCTGAGGCTCAATCACAGCCTTATACTGTGCAATCGTACCGTCTTCTCCTACATCCTCAAAGACAAATTGATTGGTACCCTTATTTAGATGAATACTTTGCTGCCCCTTCGCTGTACGTCCTGCATAGAGAGATAATATGGCATCCGTCTCCACATTAGAAGTTACAGAAACTGTAACATTATAATGGTCTCCCACGTGAATGACAGTTGGTGCTTTGAGCCCATCAATATACACCTCACTATTTCCGCTAATACTATCTTCCATTGCTATAGTATACAGCTCCACTTCTCTTCCTTGAAGGGTAATAGCTGCCAAATTCATACTACCTTCATTTTCACTTCCGTCTGTAATCAGTATCAAGCGTTTGGTTACGCCTTCATCAAACATGGAACAGGCGGCATTTATTGCCTTCTCTATATTCGTTGCAATGGTAACCGGCTGAGAAGTGAATTCCTGAAACAGCTTCTTATCCGATAGGAATTGATCCACTGCTGTATCCTTTCCAAATGCCACAATTCCCGCAAGATTCCTCTCTGGCATCGCTTCAATTGTCTGTTGTAGATAGGTTTCTACTATATCGGTATTGCCAGACATACTATCCGATACATCCACCAAAAATATGGTTTCTGCTTTTTTCTGCTTTTTCGGCACAGACACCCCTGCCATCGCCAAAACCACTGCCAACAACACCATAAGACGAACAACAAGAAATTGTCTTTTCTTCGCAGAATTCACCTGACACACATACACGATCCACTCAATCACCAATAGTAGGAGCGCCAAAATAAGCAATAGATTCCGAATTGCACGACCACCAGTCTTCTTATTATCCTTGCTGCCCTCAATTAGAACAGAATCAACCGGTGTCACATCGGACTCTTCCTCCACCGGAAAGTTCTGAAGCTGTATAGTCTCTGTGGATGTGCCAAGTAACCAATCAGCTAGCTGTGACATAAAAATAGGGAACTCCGTCTGTAATGCCAAATCTGTATTATGAATATCCAAACCGAATACTGCTATGTTGTGTTGCTCAAGCGTTCCATAATATCCTACAACTGCACCGTCTCCAGTCTTCAAAACAGGGACAGCCCACTCAGGAAGTGTATAGGTATGTGCATTTGTAATACCAAATTCATAATTTTCCACATATTCTGTAATCTCACTCTCATCAAAGGATAGCACCGTATCACTAACCTCTGATTCCTTCGTTATATATCCGTTTTCGTAAAAGTCATTTTCATAATTCCAAAAAAGATATGCTGCATGTTCCCCAAATGCTGTAACATCTAATTCCTGTGGTAGTTCAATCCCATCAAACACATACAAATCAAAGGTTTCATCTGTCTCATCAACCGCCTGGCTAAGCACATTGGCATCATCCGACTTATATACCTCCACATTGTCATCCAAGGAAAGTGCTTTTTCCAAGAATACATTACCAGCGGATAACAGCAATACCTTCTTTTCCACATCGGCGGTCACTGTAGTACTCTGACTATTGTCTGCCAAAAGACTATCCTTCGCACTTAACTCTGCTTTCACCACTACACTTCCATCTGCAGTGAATTGTTGTTTTGTAAAGTATACTGTTGCACTGTCACCCGCTGGCACCGTCACTTCTTGTACATCCACCAACTCAGAATTCACATAAAGGCTTACATCCTGCGTCACCTCACTACTTCCATAGTTCGTAACCTTGGAAAGAAGCTCTATACCATCCTGTTCCACCGAATAGTTTACATAATCCACCGAGCAGTTCGCACCCTCCGAATACATATTTTCCACTATTAAGGAAGCATTTTGATTGCTCTTCATCCACTGCTCACTATCAAAGTCCGTATCCGTATAGGCAATAATCTGTACATTGGTCATATTGGCAATTAATGAGTTGACCACATTGGATGCAGCATCCAGATTACCGCTCTCCATTGTCGGTTCAATTTCCCTTAATCGGCCCTTTAATGTGCTTTTATCCGTTCCCTGATAGAGCACGGCAGCCTCCTGGGCACAGGAAACCAAGGTGACAGTACTATTCTCACTCAAACCGTCAATTTCTTTCTCCGCCTGCCGGATACTATAATCTAAGCGACTGTCATCTCCCTCATACAGATACTGCATACTCCCACTGTTATCAATCACAATAACCGTATTCTCCTGCAAACCGCCACCCTTTTTCAAAACCGGTGCCATAAGCGCAAAAATAAGAAGCAACATTAAAAGAATCTGCAAATACATCAAAATATTTTGTTTTAATTTTTCAAAAGGAGTTTTCGCCTCTAAGTTCTTATATATTTCCTGCCACAACATTGCGGAGGAAAACGGTTCATCCTTCACCTTTTGCTTTAACAAATATAATAAAATGATAACCGGTATCAGCACCAAAAATGCCAATGGCCACATATTCTGTACTGTCATATGATATCCTTTCTCTGATTATTAAACAGGAGATTGCAAAACTATTAAAAACTTATATTGAAAGTAACAGTACAAGTCATCACTTTCCCTGTAATATTCCTGAAAATCCATGCAACATTGCATGGACCAATGACTCATCTGAGCGCATATATACAAATCGTGCGCCGTATTTCTGCGCCAGCTTTTCCAAGTTTTGCTGCATATCTGCTAGCTGTTCCTTATATTTCTTAATCGTAGCATTGGACATCGTAATCTTGACACGCTCATCAGTTTCCATATCCAATATGTTCAATGTACCTTCATAACTGACTTCCACTTCTTCCTTCGCCAGCACTTGAATCAAAACAATTGTCTGTTTTCGATATGCAAGATATTTAAGTGCTTCCTCAATTCCATTCTCATCTAAAAAGTCGCTGATGATAATAGAAACACCTCCGATTTGTACGGGACGGGAAAGAATCGTTTTATTAAGGGCTGTTTTGCCGTCAAATGAAATTCGGTTTAAATCATTTAATATATGCGAAAATGCTGCCGCACCCGTTACACCCTTTCCCTTTGTCAGAGAATTCTCCTTCATCTCATTGATATATACACGGTCCAAATTGTTCAACACAATATAGGAAAGTGCTCCCGCTACCTGTAATGCCATAGTAGATTTGGGAACCTCACCAAAACACATGGATCGGCTTGTATCAATAAATATCTGAAAAATTCCTTCCTTTTCCTCCATAAACTGTTTAATATAGAGCTTGTCCGTGCGTCCATAAGCATTCCAATCAATTCGACGAATGTCATCCCCAAGCATATACTCCCGGAAATCAGAAAACTCCACCGAAGACCCCTTTGCACTAGATTTGCGAATACCACTCATCCCTTGTGATAATCTCATATTCAGACTCATTTTCAACGTATTCAGTTTGTCAAAAAATCCCTTGTCAAAAACTGTATTTTCCATATTACTCCATCTATCCATTTTTCTGTTTTGAAATAACTCTCAACAATGAATTCACCCATTACACAGTTTGCACGATTGTTATAATTTCACGAATCACATCATCTGCACTGACACCATCCGAAATCGCTTCAAAGTTAAGGGCTAGACGATGGCGAAGTGCCGGATATGCCACAAACTGAATATCCTCAAATGCTACATTATATCTGCCCTCCATAAATGCTCTTGCTTTGGCAGTCTTTACAATTGCCTGTGCCGCACGTGGACTGGCACCATTCGCCACATATTTCTTTGTTACCTCTGGTGCATCCATATTCTCTGGATGCGTGGCAACGACCAAAGATAGTGCATAATCCATAACTGCGTCTGAAATTGGCATATCCTTGATCGCAGTACGAATCGCAATGATATCCTCTCCATTCATCACCGAGTTTAACTCCACCTGTTTGTTTGTAACCGTAAGATCCATAATCTCTTTTAATTCATCCTTGCTTGGAAACTCCACTAACAGCTTGAAAAGAAAACGGTCAAGCTGTGCTTCCGGCAACGGATACGTTCCTTCATTTTCGATTGGGTTTTGCGTCGCTAATACCATAAATGGTTTTGGAAGCTCATAGGTTGTCTTACCCACTGTAACTGTCTTTTCCTGCATCGCCTCTAAAAGCGCTGACTGTGTCTTAGGGGTAGCACGGTTAACCTCATCTGCCAACACAATATTGGCAAAAACCGGTCCCGCTTCAAACTGAAACACATTATTTCCATCTTCTTTAATAATTAAATTGGTACCTGTCACATCCGCTGGCATCAAATCAGGGGTAAACTGAATTCTGGAAAAGCTAGTAGATAACACCTTGGAAATCGCTTTGACAAGCTCTGTTTTACCAAGACCCGGAACACCTTCTAATAACACATTTCCATCGGAAAGAATCGCCAACAATACCTGACGAATGATTGCCCTTTGTCCAATAATTCCCTTTCCAATCTCCGCTTCACAAGCTTTCACTTTGTTAATCATGTCTTGTAACGTTGTTTCATTTATCATCTCTTATCTCCTCTCTAATTCAACCCATCAAAATAGTTTCTTATCTTGTCCTTTAGCTTACCGGGATAGCTAGAGCCATCCACCTTTTTATATGCTTTCTCTTTGTATTGACCGGATACCTCACCATAGCTTACTTTATCTCCCGACCACGCTTTGGACTGATTCGATTTTTGTTTGGTACTGCTATCATTACCGTTGGCTTTTCCAGTAAGATTCTCATCATCGCCAATCTCGCCGTCTGGAACGGTAATATTCTCTGCTGTCTTCTTGGCACCCTCTTGTCCTTTCCTTCCGCCATAATTCCAGCCATCACCTTGTCCGTTGCCATTTTCTCCACTACCATTTCCACCTTCAGAACCAGCACTAGAATCTCCTTGTCCATTTCCGTTCTGTCCTGAATTATTCGAATTACTATTTCCGCTGTTTCGACCATTAGAGTTTTGACTATTGCTTTGATTATTAGAATTTTGACTGTTGCTCTGATTTTTAGAGTTTTGAGCCATATCCGATTTTTGCATATCCTGAATCGTCTTATTTAAGGACTGCGTTGCCGCTGCGTAATCGCTATCCGAATAAGAGGACTCCTTATACTCCTCTGCAGCCTGCGAAAGGCTATCATCACCAGTTGCAGCCGCTAGCTTCTTTAGTTTTTCATAAGCTTCCTCTTTGTCTTTTTTGCTTCCCTTTTCTGCTTTTTCTAATGCTTCTTTTGCTTCCTTGGCAAGCTGCTCTTCCTTTTCTTCCGCCGCCTCTCGTCCTTCCTTCGCAGCCTCTTCCAGCATTTTTGCAAGCGTCTTATCCTTTATATCCTTGCTTGCCATTTCCATTTTTTTATTGATACGCTCTTCTGCTTTTTTCAAATCCTCATAGGACTCTGCTTCTTTCAGCTCTTTTCTCGCATTTTCCAATTGCTCCTTCACATCCGCGACCTCATTCTGTGCAAGCTCTGGATGCTTCTCTAATTCTTTTTCCACCTTTTCTAAGCGAGCAAGCTCTTCTTTTGCCTCCTTTGACACATCATGCTTTACGAATGCTTCCCGCTTTGCAGGTGTATCGATCAGACTACTTATCACAAATACGACAGTAAATAGCAAAAGCACCGCTATCCGTTTCCAAGCAATACGAATTGGGAACTCTTTTCGTATCTGAAACTGCTCCGCTATCCGCATTGCATCCTTCTTCTGCAACTGGCTAAAAGCATCCTCTTTTCCCTGCAAATAAAATGCAGTGGATATTTTTTCCTTATGTCCTTTGGCATCTGCCCTTAATGCCGCCTGCATTGGAGTTGGAGTTTTCCAAACACCCCAAATGATACCAGCACAAAAAGACAGAATCAGAACAATGGTTGCCACAACAATTGCATAATAAAATGGGAGAACCAATGCGATAAGTGAAATAACCACTGCAATTAACATTCCTATTCCTGTAAACTTTATTAAATTGTCTATGACGAGCAATTCACGAAGCCTGCCCCTCACGCGGTATACAAACTGTTTTATTTTAACATCCAAGACAGTTCCTCCTAGTTGAATAGCTTTTGTTTATACAAATGTTATCAAAGTCCCTTGCTTCATTTCCCCTTCTTATTTCTCGTCACTGCAATGTTAAGAGACGCAAGCTTCAAAAATCCCAATGCGATCAGTAAGTTCAAGACAACCGAAATTGGTATCCAAGCCTTGTATATCCAACTTAACACGCTAGGTAAATCACCGATTTCCTCAATTAATTCACCAAGACTGGAGCTTGTCATTGCGCGAATCATGAAATCCACAATTGGAGAATATGGATTCAAAAACATAATCATCGGAACAATTCCAGCAGATATCTGCGTCGCATTGTTAAGACTTGCTTCATATGCTTTCACTGCTATTCCGATATACAAAATAACAAAAGTTATAACGATAATACCTACGCCGATTGTAATGGTAAGAATGGTCGCCATTATGGATTTCTTTACAACGCTGGAACAAAATACACCAACGCTACCCACATAGATACCAAGATATAACAGCATTGCAAACAGACCAAGCAAGGCTCCCCAGCTCATTCCACCAAGAACAAATGCTATTGCCATAACCGGAATACTGGTTATCATATACATCATTACTACCATCATGGCAGAGCCTAGCTTACCCATTGCAATTGAAAACGGTGACACCGGCGTAGTTAACATAATATCAAGTGTCTGGCGCTCTCTCTCGCCAGAAATGGAACCGGATGTAATAATCGGAACAATTAAACTTAGCAATGCACACTCTACACATCCAAGCACAGGAAACAGATAACTCAGCGCAGAATAATCATATCCATTCATCACATTAATCATACTGTTAGAACCCATTACCAGCAATACAATCAATGCCAAAAATCCATTAATACCCATAATGGCAAAGGACATTTTGATACTTCTTGAACCCACCATCATCTCTTTTTTCATAATCGGATTCATACGAAACTTCTTTTTCATTCCTTCACCCCTCCCGTTATCTCAAGGAATAAGGATTCTAGATCCTCTTTTTCCCGATAGAAATTACTCACTAATATATTACGCTCCAACAAGGTCTTAAGCAAGTTAGCCGCTGCCATATCATCGCCACTAAATGCTACTAGCACCTCATCCTCTGTATAGGTAACCTTCTCCACATTTGGCTGCTCCTTCAATACAGTAGATAAAAATGCTCGACCTTCCTCCTGATCCTCATAGCCATTCAAAATCACACGCATATGAATCGGCTGACTGCCCTTTGACTTCTGCATAATCTCATCTACTTTACCACAAGCAATAAGCTTTCCTCGCTCCATAATACCAATACTGGTACACATCTCCGCAAGCTCTGGCAAAATGTGTGAACTAATAATTATCGTCTTTCCCATTGCACCAAGATTTTTTAATACTTCCTTCATCTCAAATCGCGCTCTTGGGTCAAGTCCTGAATTAGGCTCATCCAATACCAATAAATCCGGATTATGAATTAAAGCTCGCGCTACGCACAATCTTTGTTTCATACCACGAGAAAGTGTATCTACAAATGCATCCTTCTTATCCGATAAGTTTACTAACTCTAATAAGCCATCTGCAATCTCATCCACATCTTCCTTTTCCATGCCATACATTGAACCGTAAAACTCCATGTACTCCATTACCTTCAAATTATCATACACTCCAAAGAAATCCGGCACATATCCTACTTTTCGCTTAATATCATCTGGTTTTGTAAGTGCATTGACCCCATCCACTAGCACCGTTCCACTCGTAGCCTTTAACAACCCACAAACAATACGCATGGTTGTTGTTTTACCGGCACCATTCGGTCCTACAAAACCAAATATTTCGCCCTTATCAATATGTAAATTCAAATCGTTCAGTGCAAGGAACTTCCCATACTTCTTTGTTAAATTCTGAATCTCTAGCATTTACTCGTCCCCCCTTGCACAAATTCTCGGAATATATGCACCATATCCTGAGCTTAACTGCTTATACTTCAATACAATAACATCGTCCAAGAGATACTTCTCTAATTCTGCACCCGACAGTGTCGCAGCATCCCTAAAAATCAAGTCATAATATCCGGTCTGTACATTGTAAGCATATACTTCTGCTGGTTGATTATACGTCGAGTCTATTGAAGTATTCGCATCATCAGAATGATTTTCCAGACAAGTAATTCCCGGATATCCTTCAAAAGAATAGGTAATTACCACTTCCTCACTGTAAATGCTTCTATCAGCACTGTCATAATCACCCTGCTCGGCAATTGCCATTTCATCAATACTTGGGTAGTAAACTCCATTTACATCCTGATACTCCGCGGTATAAGTAGTCATAACCGCTCCACAGCCTGCACGCTTCACATCAGAATCCTTTATCAACTCCGGTTCATAGGACTTAACACTACCCCAAATATAACCTGTCTTATAAGCCTCTTTATCGATAATACTGTTTTCTATCGTTGTATTAATCTGATAACGACGATACATATCCCGATCTACATAGAGACGATTATCCGGATAAAAGTTATCAAAGCTTCCATAAGAACCCATTGTAATAACCTTTGAAGTATCAATGGTTACCGTTTCACCCTTTTTCACATCCCCTATCATACAGAGATGATTTTCAAAAGTCACTACAACATCCTGCAAATCAAAGCAGGTATTATTAGTAACCGTTCCTTCAAATCCAGTAGTACTACACTTCAAATCGCCATCCAAAGAACCAATATTATTGTCGCTATTCTTATCCAGAATAAATGAAGTTTCCCGGAATGCTTCCTTACTATCCAGCACAATTTCACTACTCTTTCCGCTCTTTTTTATCATATAATCATAACTCTTTGAGGAATCTGTAGTGCCAAACATAGAATAATCATACTCATCCATATTACGGCGAAAACCAGTATACCCTTCAGCAATCTTGATGGTATACTCCTTCGGTCTTGGACAAATAATATTCGTATATATCTTTTCACTCTGTACATTATCCTCTAGCTGAATAATCGTAAATGTATTTACAAGCGGTTTGTTGATTCGATACAAAAATCCAGATACATATATAATTCCTGTAAACACTAAAGTCACAATCGGAATTGCAACCCAAATTTTTTCACGTTTATTTACCTTTTTCAAAACAAGATACAGCACTGGACCAACAATAATTATGTATAGAATCAAAATAAAACCATATAGTAATACACTTGGCTTTCTACTGTCATCCGCAAGCTTTGACACATTCATTCCGTTATACATGGAATTTCTCTCCCAATCAACACCACTATATTTATCGACCGTAGCATTGGTTGCTGCTAATTCTACCAAAATCTTTGCAATATCCATTTTATAAGTTGAACTGGTCAATGGCTCCATTCCCAACGAATAAGACAACACCACCACCTGGCCAAATCCTACCTGTTTTGCATAAGCGGAACCTTCTGTCATATCCTCCGACAAAGTTTCTCCACCCTCCAACTGAAATTCCATACAGTCTAGTTCCAATGAACTACCAACTGAATCTATACTAGCTGATTTGTCTTGATCAGAAAAAGCATCTTCCTCCGAAGCTTGCTCTTGATCATCTGAGGTGTCTATATCTAAATCCTCCCAGGAAATTTTTTTCTTCTGTAAATCTCCCAATGTTCCAGTCACAAAATCATCCTGAAAACAATGTAAGACATTCTGGTAGTTGTTTCCCAATGCCAGAAACAACACGCCACCATCCTGTACCCAGCTCTTTAATGCTGCATACTGCTCGTCAGATAGATTTGCTGTATCATAATTATCAATAATTAAATACTGTAGCATAGAAAGTGCCTTAGCATCCTCTGGAAAGGAATCCTTTGACAACTCAAAGATAGCAGTTGTTCCCTCATAGCTATTCAAATATACAGATAACCCATCAAAGTAGCTTAGTGCACTATAATCATCACTCAATACACCAACTGTAATTTTGCTTCCAACACCTTCTAATAGAATCGTATTTTTCTCGCTATATACAACCTTTCCCTTTTCGTCAACAATCTCAATCTTAACCTCTCCATTGTTACCAATTGCACTTGGAACAAACTGAAAGATCTTTGCCTCACCTGCCGAAAGAGAAATATCTTCACCATAAGCGATTACCGTCAGACCATAGTCTACCGATG
Source organism: uncultured Clostridium sp. (assembly GCA_964439445.1). Lineage (GTDB taxonomy): Bacteria > Bacillota > Clostridia > Lachnospirales > Lachnospiraceae > CAG-590. The sequence continues at coordinate 13,222 of CAYTOQ010000022.1, forward strand.
GAATCATTCGTAAAGTTCCTGTAAAATTCTCCTTAGATTCCACCTTAATCGAAACCATCGTTGGCATATCATAAAACACCAAACCATCCATCCCATAGTCTGCTTCTACAGTGAAATCAGCATTTTTCTTCGTTATCTTTTTATCATAGTCTGTCTGAGCATGTACACTTTGCTCAAACATCATGACTGCTGCTAACAATGTCAGAACTAACATTGCAAGGAGCTTTTTCTTCATCATTCCCATTTTCCTCTCCTTTTTTCATTATTAATATTCGTAAAACTCCAGGTCTTCCTCACTATTATACGAGTCTTACATATTTTTATCTTTTTTTCATAATGTAAAAAGCTGAGTGAGCATTTTTCTCACCCAGCTCGTTCCCTATTGTAGCACATTTTATCTAATACAAATCTTACGTTTTCCTTAATTATATCTGTCACACCTGTTCATAATATATATATGTGCCGACTTTCTATAAGTTCGTATTCCACCTTCTATCTTTTGTATTTTCCCTTTCTTACAAAAGAGAGCTTCCCTGCTTTTTCCTGCATTTTGTCATATTGCTCGTACATATCCTGTACGCTATTCTCTAATAGGAAATAGTGTTTAATATAAGGGATCAACAAACCCATTAACAAGATTAGCAAAAGCAATAACGGAATCGAAAAATTGCCAAAGGTATATAAAAACACCATAGTGGTCATCAGCGCAAACAACACTGTTACTACCAGATGAATAAATCGCTCATGAGCAAAAAATGCAATCTGTACTAAGTGTTTTTGCATCTCCTCTTCCCAATCTCTTTCTTCCTCTGATTCCAACAATTGGTTTACATAATTCATGTACTGTTTAATTCTGTCTGCCATAATGGTATCCTCCTGTCATCCTTTATCCAAATATCTATACGACATTTGACACTATCGAGCTTTCGCAATCTCCTCTACCTGCGACAATGGTAGCTGTGTTTTTGTAGCTGTTTCCTCTATTGTCATACCTTGCTTCAAATATCTTTTTGCCACATATTCTAGCGACTCTCCCACCTCTATGATATGTCCATCCGGATCATAGATTCGAATAACCCTCTGTCCCCAGTCATGCTCCATCGGTGGATTCACATATTCTATCTCATAAGAACCATGATTTACCTTCTCAATAAAGGAATCCATATCATTTTCTTCAAAATACAATTCCGCATCATTGCCATAAGACACTACCTTCGTATTCGTGAATGACTCCCATATTGTCTGCTCCTGTAGTACCAGACCTTCTGTGAGAATTACATTACCACCAAAATCCGTGACCACATTCAGACCAAACAAATCTCTATAAAATGCTTTTGACCGTTCAATATCCTTCACGACAATTAGTATATTTTTCAAGCGCATCGTATCACCCTCATATTCTATAACATTAATGTTTACAGTCCTTTTCTCTTTCAAAATTATAGCATTTTCTCACAACGTACTCAAGATATATTCCGACCCTTGTATCTCACACCAAAAAAGAGACTACATTGTAGTCCCTTTTTCTCACCATCATTTTTGATTTAATTCTTCAATTTCTGCAATAGACAATCCTGTTTTCTCTGCAATCGTTGGCACGTCCAACACATCTAAAAGATTTCTTGCGATTTCTAGACTAACATCCTTTGTTACTTGCTTTGTTACTTGCTTTGTTACT
>CAYTOQ010000022.1:14999-22813 GCA_964439445.1 uncultured Clostridium sp.
TTTGTTACTTGCTTTGTTACTTGCTTTGTTACTCGTTCCGTCACTTCACCTGTAACTTGTTCCGTTACCTCTTTTGTGACACGACTAACCAGTCCCTTTTGTCTTGCGATATAATCGTTTCTAGCCTCTAATTGCATTCGGATTTTTTCATCTTCTGTTAGTTGTGCTAACGTTGTAGCGCACTCATCAAACACCTCATTTTGTTCTGCTAACATACGAATTTCCTCCCAACTCTCAGCTTTGAATAACTTTGCCCACTGATATAATTCTGTATCACCTTCCGCATTGATGACTCTCGGATTATAAATCTGCTGTAGATTCAATACAAAAATCGCAAAACCTTCTGTGTAATGATTTCGATAACAAGGATTCTCATTTGTTAAATAATACTTTGAAAGTAACTCTTCCACTTCATCAAACAAATCAAAATCTAATATGCAAATCTGAATGGCGGGTGTAACTTCATTGTATTCTTTTCCCGCCTCTAAATTATCATATGTACGACATAGATAAGTCAATGAACGTTCTTTCCAATAATCCTGCTTTGCAACTTGCATTTCAATATTAATAATCTGATTATTGTTCAATAAAACCTTGATATCCAAAATGCAAGTTTTACTATCGATTTCTTTGCCCAATTCAATTGGGTTTTGGATTGTTAAATCCTTCACATCATCTACCGAAATAGATAACAGTGCACAGATTAAATGTTTTAATACCCTTTTGCTTTTTTGCATCACGGCACGAAACATATAATCATTGGTTAACCGGTAACGAATTTTTCCATTTAGTTTGCTCTTATAGTGCATAATTATTCCTTTCCACCTTCAAGCATGAACAAACATAATTAGATAATACAGGATAACACATAAAATAACAAGTAATTATTGATTGTTTTTCTTTATCTATATTACCAGTCAGAACAGTATCACCATTTCCATTTTCGCAAAGAATATTGACAACCTCTAACTATATATTATTTTTATCTGTGATAAAGTCTTTATCGAGAAATCCTCTCATAAATCCTTAAAATCTAGGTTGACACTTCCACTTCAATGTGTTACTCTACACTTACTTAAATAATTTCATTTATTTTTTAAATACTGTGATAAGGAATAGTAGAGTTTTGGAAATATTCAGAGAGCTGTTGGTTGGTGTGAAACAGTTATGGAAGAAATTTGAACTCGCCTTTGAGTAGCCCGCTGAACATATCATATGTGATAAGTAGGTGAGGACGGAACCCAACCGTTATGATAGGGAGGATATAAGACGTATGTCCGTATCTGCAATGAGTGTATACATATTATGTATGAATTAGAGTGGTACCGCGTAAGTTCAGCCTTACGTCTCTAGACAAGGAGACGTAGGGCTTTCTCTATGATAGGGAAAACTTTACTATGATACTATGACAAAGTACATATGCTCTGACTTTTTTTCATATGGTGTAACAATTCAGAGCCTCATTTGAAAATGCTTCGCATTTATCTTATGTTGCATCTTAACCGTTACCATATTTTATAGCAGATACAAATTTAGGAAAGGAAGGTTTTAATTATGATGGACGCAACCAAGTATAAGAGAAATTATTTTATGCCACCTGTGGAGTCTTTAGATTGGACTAAGAAAGAATATGTAGATAAAGCACCAGCATGGTGTTCTGTCGATTTGAGAGATGGTAATCAGGCACTTATCGTGCCAATGAGTTTAGAGGAAAAAATTGACTTCTTCAAGATGTTGGTAGAAGTTGGTTTCAAAGAAATTGAGGTTGGCTTTCCTGCTGCTTCTGAAACAGAGTACGACTTTTTAAGAGCACTGATTAATCAGAATTTAATTCCTGATGATGTAACCATTCAGGTTCTTACTCAGGCAAGACCTCACATCATCCAGAAGACATTTGAAGCAGTAAAGGGCTGCAAGCATGCAGTTATTCATCTTTATAACTCTACATCTTTGGCACAACGCGAGCAGGTATTCAAGAAATCTAAAGAAGAGATTAAGCAGATTGCCATTGAAGGTGCTAAGATGTTATTAGACTTAACAAAGAAAGACGGCGGTAATTACCAGTTTGAATATTCACCGGAATCATTTACCGGCACTGAGGTTGACTACGCATTGGAGGTTTGTAACGCTGTTATCGATATTTGGCAACCAACCCCAGACAATAAGGTAATCATCAATTTACCTGCTACTGTCGAAATGTCTTTACCTCACGTATATGCGAGTCAGATTGAATATATGAGCAAGAACATGAATATGCGAGAGAACGTAATTCTTTCATTACATCCACACAACGACCGTGGCTGCGGTGTGGCAGACGCGGAATTAGGTGTACTTGCTGGCGCTGACCGTATCGAAGGTACATTATTCGGAAACGGTGAGCGTACTGGAAACGTAGATATTATTACATTGGCAATGAATATGTACACACATGGTGTGGATCCTAAATTAGACTTTAGTAACATTCCTAAGATTACAGAGCTTTATGAGCGTGTAACGGGAATGCACGTATACGAGCGTTCTCCATATACTGGCAAGTTAGTATTTGCAGCATTTTCCGGTTCTCATCAGGATGCTATCGCAAAGGGAATGAAGTGGCGCGAAGAAAAGGACTTAAAGGATTGGACGGTTCCATATTTGCCATTAGACCCACATGATGTCGGTCGAGAATACGAGGGAGATGTAATCCGTATCAATTCCCAGTCTGGAAAGGGTGGAATTGGTTATATCTTAGAGCAGGCATACGGATTTAACTTACCAGCTAAAATGCGTGAGGATTTGGGCTATGCCGTTAAGAACGAATCCGACCACCAGCACAAGGAATTATCTCCAGAAGAAATTCTTGGCATCTTTAATAAGGAATATGTGAACATTAAAACCGCTATCAAGTTAGACGAATGTCACTTTGTTCAGGAAGGAAATGGTGTCATTTCTACTGAACTTACCATCAAGCGCGATGGCACACCTAAGGTTTATCACGGAACCGGTAACGGACGTTTGGATGCGGTTGCAAATGCAGTTCAAAAGCACTTCAACATTGAGTTCAAGTTAACTACTTATGAAGAGCACGCTTTACAGCACGGTTCCAACTCACAGGCCTGTGCTTATGTAGGAATTGAAGCCAATGATGGTGTCACAACATGGGGCTGCGGTATCAAGAACGATATCATTGACGCTTCTGTATGCGCACTGCTTTCAGCCGTCAACAAAGTGTTAGACAAAGAACACATCAAATAAAATACATTCTAAATATGCACAAGGGCTGTCGTATTATGACAACCCTTGTGCATATTTTATATAAAATCTGGCGCACACAACATTTTCACATTCTTTCGTATCCCACCAAATCGTTATACCTTAAATGTCTTCAAAAACCCTTCAATACTTCTATGCCCTCTTTCATACTCAGACATTAAATGTATATGCCCAGTCAGCACATCCTCAATTCGTTGCTCCTTCGCAGCAAATTCCTGTTCTTGTGCAGCTAACGCAAGCTCTTCCACTCCAAGGCTTCGCATACCTCCTTTTAGAGCATGTACACGAATGGCATATTCCGCCCAATCCTGTTGCTCAAAGCTTTCATTAATTTCTTCCTTGCGCTGTGCTTCCAGCTCTAAACAATACTCAAGAAGCTCTTTAAAAAGCTCTCTCTGATATCCCATATTTTCCAGGGCTATCTCCTCATCTATCTTCATAGCAACAAAATCCGCCTTGTCAGACTGCTCGGTCGAGTTTCCTATTATATCCTCTTGCGATTCTTTTCTCGCTGTGGCAGAAGCACTTTCTATTGCTCCACTCTCGTTGTCTTCAAACAAATCTTCTACATCAAAATTCGGAATCTTTTTCTTACTCGCTTCATCAACCAACTCAATTTTTGTACCCGGAAGCCATCTACGCAACACAGAATCCACTCGCTTCATACTAATCGGCTTTGCAATAAAATCCTGAAAACCATTCCTTTTAAACATCTCTTTTGCATCATTTACGGCATTGGCGGTCAATGCAACAATCGGCAGCTTTTTCCCATACTCACCACCAATTCGACGGATAATCTTTGTGGTCTCTATTCCATCCATCTCTGGCATCATATGGTCCATAAATACCATATCAATATCCTGATCTTTCAGTAATTCAATCGCTTCTTTACCACTTCGTGCCAAGATACAATTCACATCATAGAGTCTTAACACGCCCTCAGCCACGCGCAAATTTACATCATTATCGTCCACTACAAGCACTCTGGCATATGGTGCTTTAAATCCAATTTTAACTTCCTTTTTGTTAATGTATTGATTATAAAAGGATTCTCCGTTCAAAGATGCCGCCAAATTCACAGAATAAAACGGAAGCTGTACTCCATGGATATTCGCTCCAAACTTGACCGGATATTGTGGATCATACATTACAAACACTTTGATTCTCTTTGAGATTCGCTCAAAATAATCTTTTTGGTCTGTATATTCCCCAACACCTGTATATAAGTGCGTAATCTCATTGCGTTCCATCACTTTTATCAATTCAGAAAAAGAGAGCATAACACGATACGACACACCAAAACCAGACCACGTATTGGTATTGGCTATACGGTAATAATCATTGGCTTTCTGTCCATATTTATCCCAATCGCCATATACAACAACCTTGATACTCTCGGAATTCTCAATTGTTAAAAATGGAGATACATCCTCTATTTCCTGTGGTATATCCACCACCACCCGAGTTCCAACACCATACTCACTTTCGATTTCAATCGTTCCATTCATAGCCTGCGTAAGACGTTTACACAACGGCAACCCCAAACCGGTACCTTCCACAGAACGATTGCGAGTGGTATCCATACGAGTAAAGGTTTCAAATAAACGTCCTTTGTCTTCTTCTCTGATACCAATACCTGTGTCTGCAACCTCCATATGCAACCAGTTCATTTCCTCTTTTTCATAGCAAGATAAGGAAATAAAAACCGTACCTTCTTTTGTATATTTCACCGCATTCGTAACCAAATTCATTAGTATCTGACGATTTCTCACCACATCGCCCACCAATTGCTTTGGCATAGTTGGATCACAGTCAATTATAATCTCAATCTCCTTATAGCCACGGCGAAACATTGCTGCATTTGCCACATCTTGCACTACCGAAGCGATAGAATATGGCTCATAAAATATATTCATATTACCGGATTCAATCTTAGAAAAATCTAAGATATCATTAATAATGGCTAGTAGATTTTCTCCAGAGGACTGAATATTAAAACAATACTCCTTAATCTTCTCCGAAGCATCCTCTTCACGCATAATCAACTCCGTCATACCCACAATCGCATTCATAGGTGTTCGGATTTCGTGAGACATATTGGCAAGAAATTCATCCTTACTTTTTTGCGCTTCATTTAACAACTGGTTTTGTTCCTCAATCTCTCTCACCTTTTGCTGATATAGCATCACTATCAAACACTGTGCCAAAAGCATCGTTTCACAGAACAAGAGTAACATCACATAGTATTCAATGCGCATCGTTTGAGTAATAATTTCATAATGCGTTATCAACTCGTTAAAAACGGCAACATTTACAATAGCTATGTACCAACAGCTCAACTTGAAGCTGCCGATAATAATCATACCTACACTTAACAACATATACACCACTAAGGAATAGGGTAAGGTATGTAACTCTTCGCCTATAATATGTGATGTCAATATCGAAATGACAATAAAGCCAATTTCAGACCAAAATCTACTCTTGATGGCCAAAAGAGAAATTGCCGCTAACACACTACTACCAATTGCATAAATCATTATTTTTCTTGTGATATCTACATCTAAGACATATCCCGCGTACACAATATGTGCTACGACAATTGCTATGAATCCAAATATCTGAATTTGATTAGACCATTTGCGACTTACCATAAACTCCCCCTGATAAAAATGACACCAGAATTCCTTCTAGTGTCACTCTTATGCTTTATCTCTTCGTTCTCTTTCCTATATTACTTTGATGAACATAGATTGCTGTGCAGTATCTATGCATATAATGGATACTTATCTGTAATAGACTTCACAAGCTCTTTCGCCTTTACTTCATCCTTATCAATTACAGCGGCCTTAATTGCATCTGCAATTACGATCATATCCTCTTCCTTTGCTCCACGAGTTGTGATAGCTGGAGTTCCAAGTCGAACGCCACTTGTTACAAATGGTGATTTCGGATCATTTGGAACCGTATTCTTATTCGCAGTAATATGTACACTATCTAGTAACTTCTCAACTTCCTTACCAGTCATATCAAGATTCTGTAAATCTACTAACATTAAATGATTGTCTGTACCACCAGAAACAATCTTGAAACCTCTCTCCTGCAATGCAGTAGCAAGTGTGGCTGCATTCTTAACAACCTGAGCCTGGTATTCCTTATATTCATCTGACAATGCTTCCTTGAAACATACAGCCTTCGCTGCGATTACGTGCATCAAAGGACCACCCTGAATTCCAGGAAATACTGCTTTGTTAAAGTTATACTTTTCATTTACTTCATTGCTGGATAAAATCATACCACCACGAGGACCTCTTAACGTCTTGTGTGTAGTTGTAGTTGTCACATGTGCGTAAGGAATTGGGCTCATGTGCTGTCCTGCTGCAACAAGACCTGCGATATGTGCCATATCAACCATAAGCACTGCTCCAACCTCATCTGCAATCTCTCTAAAACGCTTAAAATCGATTGCTCTTGCATATGCTGAGGCACCAGCCACGATTAATTTTGGATTACATTCCTTAGCAATGCGAAGCACTTCATCATAATCGATAAACCCATCATCATTCACTCCATAAGGAACCACATTGAAATACTTACCTGACAAATTAACCGGTGAACCATGTGTTAAATGCCCGCCATGATTCAAATTCATTCCCATAAACGTATCACCAGGTTCCATAATAGCAAAAAATGCTGCCATATTAGCCTGTGCGCCAGAATGAGGCTGAACATTCACATACTCGCAACCAAACAACTCTTTTGCTCTCTCTCTTGCCAAATCCTCTACTACATCGACATATTCACATCCACCATAGTATCTCTTTCCCGGATAACCTTCTGCATACTTATTAGTAAGTGGGCTACCCATTGCTGCCATAACTGCCTTACTAACAATATTTTCAGATGCGATCAACTCAATATTCTCATTCTGTCTGTTAATTTCATCCGTCATCGCCTTTGCTACTTCCGGGTCTAAATTCATTACTTCATCAAAACTATACATTGATAAACCTCCATATAATTATTCTATAATCACGTATCTATCGACATTCGACACATACTTATGACCTAAGTTTAAAACCAAAACCTTTCTTCTTTGGTTTCTCTTTTGGTGTTTCTACCGGTGCACTGGATGCAGTCGTTGTTGATGACGAACCACCTCTAGCGGCCTCCATTGCCGCCAATCTTTGCTGTGCGATTGACATTGTCTGCTTCGGAGCCTCTTGAACCGGTTGTCTTGTGGCATAAGCTGCCTCTTGCGCTGCCAATCTTTGCTGTGCAATTGACATCGGAGCAGATTGCTGTGATTCCTGCTGAATAGAGGCTCTCGCTGCTTCTTGAGCCTGCTTAACCATCTGCATCGCTCTCTCTTCATCTTCAACTGCTTTCTTCGCTTCAAGCTGCGCAGCCTCTGCTGCTGCAATTCTTTCTTCTTGCGTCATATAATTTGCCCGCGGTGCAACTCTTTCCTGAAGCGTTGGTGCTGGTTGCGAAACAAATCTTTCCTCTTCTGCCTGTCTTGCCGCTTCCTGCTCTGCTGCAATTCTCGCTGCTTCTGCCTG
>CAYTOQ010000022.1:22913-27258 GCA_964439445.1 uncultured Clostridium sp.
GCACAAGGCTTCGGCAACGGCATCCATGCAAGAATACTTCTATCCTTACTCTCTCTTCCACGCAATTCCATAACAAAACCATGCAAACGATAACTATAACTTCTAACATATGTATTATATCCATCACTGCACAAGAACAAATTTTTCTTACGAATCTCCTCTACGCTAGGATCTCGCTCTGTACAATATATCCATGGCCATTCATTTTCCATAACTTCTCCTCCTTTATGTCATTTATATTGTAACTTGAAATGACAATACTACCCATAAGAACATATTTCATATCCTTTGTCATTTTACTTATTATAACCCACATATATATTACACTGAATTTAGTGTTTATGCAAGGAAAAACCGAGTATAAATGACCTATTTTAACTTGCAATTTTCCCTATGAAAAACGAAAAGCAAGAGCGTGTTACCACAACCCTTACTTTTCATATAAAACATATTTCTATTTTGCAATCAATCTACCATCCTTCACATCAATGGTAATGATATCTTCCACTCCCACATTTCCTGCAAGAATCAGTTTTGCCACCAATGTATCTACATTTTTTTGCAGATATCGCTTTAATGGTCGTGCTCCATACACAGGATCATATCCGCATTCCATAATATAACCCTTTGCCGCATCCGTTATCACTAATTTTAATTCCTTTTCCTCCAAACGCCGGTTCAAATCCTCTACCAACAAATTAATAATATTGCTAATATTCTCTTTGGTTAAAGGCTTAAACAAAATCGTTTCATCCAAACGATTGATAAATTCCGGTCGAAAATGCAATTTCAATTCCTCGAAAACCTTTTTATGGGCATCCTCTGTAATCTCTCCATTTTCTCCAATTCCTTCTAACAAATGGAGCGAACCAATATTAGAAGTCATAATCAAAATAGTATTTTTAAAATCCACCGTTTTGCCTTTGGAATCTGTAATACGCCCATCATCCAAAACCTGCAACAAGACATTAAATACATCCGGATGTGCCTTTTCGATTTCATCAAACAATACAACGGAGTATGGTTTTCTTCGAACTGCTTCTGTCAGTTGTCCTCCTTCATCATATCCCACATATCCTGGAGGCGCACCGATCAAACGGGCAACACTGTGCTTTTCCATATACTCACTCATATCTATACGCACGATATTCGCTTCATTATCAAACAACGCTTGTGCCAAAGTCTTTGCAAGCTCCGTCTTACCAACACCCGTCGGACCAAGGAATAAAAAGGAACCAATTGGTTTGGTCGGATCCTTCACGCCCGCTTTTGATCGGATAATCGAATCCGACACGAATTCCACAGCCTCATCTTGACCAATTACCCTCTTATGCAGAGCATCAGCCAAATGTAATGTCTTATTACGTTCTGTTTCGGTTAGCTTTGCCACTGGAATTCCTGTCCATTTTGATACAATGCCTGCAATCTCCTCCTCCGATACATTTTCATGTATCAAAGTCTTTTCTTTGTTGCTTTCCTTGGACTCTAATTCCATTAGCTGCTTTTGTAACTGTGGCAATTTTCCGTATTGCAATTCTGCTGCCTTGTTCAAGTCATAATTGCGCTGGGCGATTTGAATTTCATTGTTGACCTGTTCAATCTCCTCCTTTAGAACACGAACCTTATCAACACCCATTTTTTCATTGTCCCAATCCGCTTTCATAGTCGCAAATTTTTCATGAAGCTCCCTCAACTCTTCCTGTAGCTTGGAAAGTCGTTCCTGACTCAACCGGTCTTCCTCGTTTTTCAAAGCTGCTTCTTCAATTTCCAACTGCATCATTCTTCTTTGAATTTCATCCAATTCCACTGGCATAGAATCCAATTCTGTCTTAATCAATGCACACGCTTCATCCACCAAATCAATCGCTTTGTCTGGTAAAAAGCGATCCGAAATGTATCGATTAGACAAGGTCGCTGCTGCAACAATTGCGCTGTCGGAAATCTTAACACCATGATATACCTCATAACGACTTTTCAACCCACGTAAAATGGAGATTGTATCCTCCACCGTTGGTTCATTAACCATAACCGGCTGAAAACGTCGTTCCAATGCTGCATCCTTTTCAATATACTTTCTATACTCATCTAACGTAGTGGCTCCAATACAGTGCAATTCACCCCTTGCAAGCATTGGTTTTAACATATTACCAGCATCCAATGCTCCATCTGTTTTACCTGCACCAACAATAGTATGCAACTCATCGATGAATAGAATAATCTCTCCATCTGAGTTCTTCACTTCATCCAATACTGCCTTCAATCGTTCCTCAAACTCACCACGATATTTTGCACCTGCAATTAGCGCACCCATATCCAAGGCAAATATCTGCTTATTCTTTAAGCCTTCCGGAACATCTCCACGTACAATTCGCTGCGCCAACCCTTCGATTGCTGCGGTCTTACCAACACCCGGCTCGCCAATTAACACTGGATTATTCTTCGTTTTTCGAGAGAGAATTCTTATAATGTTTCGTATTTCTGCATCTCTACCAATGACCGGATCCAGCTTTTGTTCCCTTGCTCTCTTTACCAAATCATAACCATACTTCTCTAGGCTGTCATATACTGCTTCCGGATTATCACTTTCCACCTTCTGGTGACCACGCACATCCGCTAACACCTTCAGAAAGCGTTCTGATGTAATCCCATATCCCATAAACAGCCCCTTTAATGCCTTATTCGGATATTTCAATAAAGCAAGAAAAATGTGTTCTACCGAAATATAAGAATCTCCCATTTGTTTTGCTTCTTTCTCTGCATGCACAAATGTCTTCTGAAAATCAGAACTAGTAAACAGATTTCCACCTGAAACCTTAGGACGATACGCTACAAGCTTTTCTGCCTCCTTCGAAAAATGTTCCAAATCAATATCCATCTTCTCAATCAACTTTGCAATCAGACTTTCATCCACCGTCAATAAGCTATATAAAATATGCTCCTGATCAATTTCCTGATTGTTATATTCATAGGCAAGCTTTTCACAATTCTCAACGACTTCAAGCGACTTCTTTGTAAATTTCTCTGCGTTCATAATAGCACCCACCTTTCAATCTCATCCACAATAGTATACGGAAAACCACAAAAAAAATTTGCAATATATTCTTGCCATTTCCGTATCTGAGAATAAAATACTACAGATTGTTAGCACTGTCAATAGATGAGTGCTAAAATTTTCTGACAATTTTTGCGTCCATTCCTTGTTCCTCCATTCTTGTACATATAGTATGACGCATATAACTTAATTATCACCATATTTCTTTTCCGAATAGCAGATTATATTAAATCAAATAAATCCGTTATTATATACATAAAAACACACAAAGGAGACAAACATATGAACAATTTACAAAATCTCATTAAGAACTATCTTAATTATTGCCAACACCAGAAACAACTTGATTCCAAAACATTAAAAGCATATCGAATTGATTTAACACAATTTTCAAATGCTATTATCACCGAAAATGTCTATGACATAACCTCAACCATAATAGAAGACTTCATCAGTCAGCTCCATCAAAAATACAAACCTAAAACCGTTAAGCGAAAAATTGCTTCCATTCGGGCATTCTTCCGCCATCTTGAATACAAAGAAATAATTGAATATAATCCGTTTCATAAAATACAGATACGATTTCGCGAACCATTTACATTACCCAAAACAATACCTTTACATACAGTTGAAGTCTTTCTGTCTACTATTTACCATCAACACTCTTTGTCAAAGACAGAATACCAAAGAAAACGTACCCTTCGTGACATTGCCGTTATGGAACTTCTCTTTGCTACAGGTATGCGAATTTCTGAATTATGCACATTGAAACCGAATGATATTGACCTATATGACAAAACAATTCTTATTTATGGTAAAGGAGCAAAAGAACGACGACTTCAAATCGGAAACAATGATATAATCGAAATTTTGAAAGAATACAGAAATGTATACTACAATGAAATATTAAATTGCCAGCATTTCTTTGCTACTTCATCCGGCAATGCCTTATCAGATCAATCCGTTCGTAGAATGATTAACAAATATGTCAACCTCGCTTGTATTGATATGCATATAACTCCTCATATGTTCAGACACACATTTGCAACTAGCTTATTAGAAGCAGATGTCGATATACGCTACATACAAGAAATGCTCGGACATAGTTCTATTAATATCACAGAGATCTATACACATGTTGCGATGTCTAAGCAACGTGAAATTCTAACGACAAAACATCCTCGAAATCAATTTCTTATATGAGTTAAATGGCAACCTTTATGGTTGCCGTTTTTGTAATGGATAATAGTTTATTATCCGTTACAAAACTTTCTTGCATAATCGATTGTAAGA
>CAYTOQ010000023.1:0-26586 GCA_964439445.1 uncultured Clostridium sp.
TACTTATGAATTACTTTACCAGCTTCTAAGCATGCTTCTCCAACAATATAAGCATTACTTTCTATATCGTTACAGATTCCTTCTTTGCATACTCAAGCGGCATCTGGTAGGTCGATTCATATATCTCCTGCCAAACTGCAAAATTTTTCTCCATCATATACCGCATATTCTCATCTCTTCCCACATTTTCATCCGGATAAATCGGTGGTGCAATATGTATCGTATATTCCTGAACAAAGAAACCATCCTCATCCACCATATCACTGTCTGCCATCGTGATAAAGCAAGGCAACACCGGCACATTGTTCTTTACCGCAAAGCTATATGCTCCTTTCTTTAGCGGCTTCGGCTTCCGGTAATTCCACCACATACTCTGTTCCGGATACACCAGAACAAAATGACCATCCCGCAGAAGCTTGTTAACGGATTTCACAAACTTCTTCATGGTCTCTTTATTAGAACTCATAGGGAGAGTATTGCAATTGCGCATTAGCATACCGTAAAAGCCAGGGAAATTCGTATAATTCCCTTCACGTATAATACGGTAAAACTTTCGCTTCGGCTGCTTTGCCGCCTCATAGGCAAGTTCCATGGCAAAGCTATCAAATGCATTAAAATGATTACAGGTAATAACAGCTCCGGAATTCAAATTAGTATAATGCTCAAGTCCCTTGATTTCCTTAATTACCAGCTTGTTTTCTTTTATCAGATTATAGACAAATCTCCTTGCCACAGAATAGGCAAGTTTGCTCTTAATCTTACTGCTAACCTTCGTTCGCAGATAATCCACATCCTCTGGTAACAATTCCTTTGTCGGCGGGTCTTCTTCCACATCCTCATCAAAGCGCCCCTCCCGCTCGAATTTTGCAATTTTATCAAGAATCTGCAAGCGTTCCTTAGATTTTTGGGTCTTACCCTGTATGATATCCAGATAGGTTCCCTCTTTGTGAGCCTCATAGTATGCCGTCTGTAACAAACGCTCACATACCAGATTATCCTGCACTCGTTCTTCATCCGTATAACTATCTAAAATCTGTTTGATTTCCTCATACACAAAGGTCTCCTCTGCATATTTCCAAAAATGCTGCCCATAAAGACAATCCTTATAATGCCATGGCTTTGACGTCATAATATAATGGATAATGTGAAAAGTACTCTCATCAAATGAAATCTCACCAAACACTTCCATATTCCACTGTTGTTCTAGCCAAAGAACCTTATTCTGGCATAATACATTGAGATAGTCTTCATCCTGCGTCACCACAAAGGTATAGACAGAAAGCAACTCTATGAATTTTTCCAAAATGTGATTTTCCCGAAACGCCTGACAATTAATGAGCAACACACCAGCATTGAAATAGTTGTTGCGGTCAATCCCCATCACCTTTTCCACATAGGTTCCATAGGTATCCACCTGTACCATTGCCTGTTCATGGGCAGCACCTACATAATAATTGGCGACATCCTTTTCATACAGCCCACTAATATCCCCTAACACAACCGTGTCACTGTCAATGTAGATTGCCTTTTCATATTCCGGAAACATCTCCGCAATAAACATCCTATAATACGTCGTCTTACTGTAATAATCCCTTATCGGAAGTCTTTCACTGATAGACTCTAGCTGCTTTCTCACATCCACAAAGCAAATCTCAAAATTATCATTTTCCATCTGCTTGATCTGCTCCTGTAAGGACTCCTCGATATCCATGTGCAGAATATGAATCAAATAGTGATACTCCTTTGAAGCATTTTGAATCATGGATTGCATAGAAACCACTGTGAACTTTACAAAATTATTATCACAAGCATAAAAAATTGGAATACTCTTTTGGTCACGCATCAATCTTTATCCCCTCAATCTCTATTTCATATTTTTTCTTTAAATATATATATTCATATAAAATGTCATCAAACTCATGACACCCAAACACCCGATGTACATCATACACCATCCACTGCTTGATATTGTCGATATGCGGATACGGCAAGAAAAAGAAACGTCTGGAAAAATGACGTATTACCGTCTTTTGGTTCAAGCGTCTTTGATTATTAAACTCTTGTGGTAACATTTTCTTCTTTGTTGTAGAACGGTAAATGGCACTTTGGTCCGCAAACACAAGCTTTTGGGTCTTAATTAATTCTCTCGCCTTTTCCAAAAGCTTCGTATTTCTAATTTCTTTCATATTAAGCAACAACACGCCTGCATTAATATAATTCGGATTCAGAAGATACTTTCCATACTGATCGCGGGCTGCCGCGTATTCATATTCCTCAATATCTATGTTATACAAAAGCGTAATATCCCGGTGGAACATAAGATCAATATCCAAATATAATAATTTGTCCGGCATATCCGGAACTAAATCCGCTAACAAACGTAACAAGGTATAGGGCGAGCAATACGTCAGCTCATTGGGACAATTCTCAAATTCCTGTTCATAAAATTCCGAAACATCTACTCTTATTACTATGTTATCCTCGTTATAGGTCTTAGCAATTGTTTGAAGATACTGAACCTCACCTTCACCAATCGCCGTATATTCCGGCTTTATTCTTGTAACATCCATTGTATAAATGTAAAAACGAAATGGTTCCTTCGTTCTCGTTCTCTTCAATATGGACAACATACAGGTAAGCACACCATCAAACACCTTACTATTTCCAGAAAACAACACATTAATCATTCTTCTCTTCCGCCTTTTTGTAAATTATTTTCTCCACATCGCTGTTCGCTGACCGCGCCACCATGGTCTCATACACACGATTCCGCAGCTCCTTTAGCTGTTCCTTTCCCTTCAAATCTGCCCTTGGATAAAAAGGACCATCCACGTAGGTTACAATGCGCGGAACCCTTGTAAAACGTCGTTTCTGATATGTATTGGTAAAACAATACACTGGTTTCCCCATCCGGACCGGATAACGAAAAGAGGTCTCTAAAAACGGACGAATTTTTGTATAATACGGCCATATATGTGCCTCCGGATATATGGTAATAACCTGCTTCTCCAAAAGTCTCGTCTCCACAGCTTTCAAAAAATGTTTAGCTGCCTTTGCATCATCCGGAAGCGGTAACGCACCAAGACTTGGTGTAATATGACCAAGAACCGGCATAGATACATTTTCCGGATTCACAATTACATAACTATCTTTAGGCAAGGAAAGAACACTTGGAATAATCACATCTGCCAAAAAATGCGTATGATTTCCGTACTGAATCCATCCATCCTTACCAGCATCTTTTAAGACCTCTTTGTTAACTACTTTATGTCCAAAATATAGTTTTATGTACAATAATGCTATAGGGACTGCAATTACACGATACCAAAAAAAATGTGTAAAACGTTTCCACTTGCTTGTATAAACATATTGATAATCTTCTCCAATTTTTTTTGGCGTTATTCTCGCTGTCGAAAATTCATCATTTAATTCGTCTGTATAATAGATAATTTGTTGTTTCATTTCCTATTACTCCCAAGCATACTATCTCCATTAAAACTCTTAATTTACAACTTAACATCAATTCAATGTCAACAATTGTTGAAAAAAAGAGTACACGTTCAATATTTCGAACGTATACTCTCTTTCATCTATGCAATATGACAGTAAATCTGCAACCACCCTGTTCCATATTCTGTGCCGAAACCTCACCATCTGTAATGGAAAGAATTCGTTTTACCAGCGCAAGTCCCAATCCATTTCCCTCTTCCTTATGAGAACTGTCCGCCTGATAGAATTTGTCAAATATATACTTTTGCGATTCACCACCCAGGCCCGGACCATTATCCTCTATAACAAACTCGATGGTAGCATCATCTACACATTTTAAGGTCATCCGGATGAGTCCACCCCTGGGACTGAATTTGATTGCATTGCTAATCAGATTATCCCACACATGATGCAACAGTTTTTCATTTCCACGATAAAGGATACTTTCCATGTCTACATCAAATTCAATATCTTTTTTCGTCCACGCAGATTCTAATACAACAATGGATTGTCGAATCTGCTCATCTAACCGGAATTTATTTTGATGAGTCTGAATCGATTGGTTTTCTATCTTCGACAACAATAAAATGTTGCCCACTAGCGAAGACAACCTCTTTGTATTAAATAGTATCTTTTCCACATATTCCTTTTGATCCTCATTGAAATTATCACAATCCTGAAGAAGTGTTGTATATCCTTCAATAGCATTAATTGGTGTCTTAAATTCATGGGACACATTTGACACAAAATCCGATTGCAACACCTCTGTGGCATCAAGCTCTGTGGTCATCATATTAAAACCAGAATAGATTTCCTGAATTTCCTTTGCCATGGATTTCTCAATCTCCAAATGTACAGTAAAATCCCCATCTGCCACCCGTTCCATTGCCTCCCCAAGCTTCTTAATTGGCTCATAGAACAATCGCGAAAGCACACCGGTCAAAAACACTCCTACTAATATACTAATAGCCACTAGGTCAATGACCATAATAATTCTGGAATCTACTTGAAAATAATGATTCAATAACTCTGTCAGCCAAGAAGCAATTAATACACAAATAACCAATTCCATTGCAACCATCAAAATCAATCTGGTTCGCAAGCTTACATAGGACTTATTCTGGCTTCGAATCAATTTGAACATTTCATGGTCACGCATACTCTTTTGGTGAATGCGCATATTCTTTTGCTGCTCCCGCCAATTTCTTTGACTTTCTTTCATGCCTTAACCACCTTATATCCCACACCGCGTATGGTCACAATTTTAAAATCCTCATTTTCGCGAAATCGTTCCCGCAGTCTTCCGATATGTACATCCACCGTATGAGTATCACTTTCCGACTCATAGCCCCATATCTCATCCATTAGCTGCTGTCTTGTAAATATCTTACCCGGATAAGATGCCATCTTATACAACAGCATAAATTCCTTCTGTGGCAATATCATACTTTCCTTATCACTCATCACCGCCAAAGAATCACACTCTAATACGGTATTACCTATCACCTGCCTACGCTCATTTATCATCTGTGCCCGCCGAAGCAATGCTCCTACGCGCAGCACCATTTCGTTAACGTTGACAGGCTTTACCATATAATCATCTGTGCCATATAAAAATCCTCTTTGCATATCATCAAATGCATCCTTGGCTGTAATCATTAACACGGGAATTTTATTACCGGCTTCTCTTAATTGACGCACCAATTCATAACCATCCATTTCCGGCATCATAATATCAGAAATAATCAGGTCATAATATTCCTCATCCATTGCATTTAGTGCTTCCACACCATTCGAAACACCCTTCACAATATACCCCTTCTTAATCAGAACATGAGAGAACAACTGCCGAAGCTCCGAATCATCCTCTGCAATCAGTATCTTAAACATTTAAAACCCTCCATATTCATTCCAAACAACTTTCTCTAGTAATACACCATTACATTTTATCATACTTACATTATATCAAGTTTTTTTCAACTTAATTTCAACAATTGTTGAAATTACTTATCAAGCAAAAACAGCGGAAGTAAATACACTTCCGCTACTGAAACATATGCTTGAAATAAGCTCCTTTAAATTCTACATATCGATTACGAGATATCGGTATACATGCATGATTGTTAAGAAATATCTGTGTCTTTGTGAATTGCTCCACACGATTCATATTCACAATATAACTGCGATGGCATTTAAAGAATCCTTTATCGATTGAAAAGACCTCTTCACATTTCAAAAAAAGTTCTTTAATTTCTAAGACCATACCATCTGTAAAATATACCAAAACCTGCTTATTCTGTGCCTCTAAATATTCCACCTCCGAAACGTTAATTTTGTTAAAGCCAAATATCGTCTGTGCAATAAAAACATCCTTAGGCTTTTCCATCCTCTTTACAAAATCGTCCAACACTGAAAAAAGCTTTTTCTCCACAACCGGCTTCATCAGATAATGAAATGCCTTTACTTCATAGGATTCTACAGCAAACTCTTTCGAGGACGTAAGAAAGATAATCGGAACCGTCTGATTCAATGCCCGAAGCTCTCTTGCAACATCTATCCCATTCACAAGAGGCATCACTACATCTAAAATAATTAAATCCATACACTCTTTTTGTTGAGCAGATAACAAATCATCTCCATTATCAAATCGATAAATATGTATTTCCCGATTTCGTTCTTTCGCCCACTTTTCCAGCAAAAAACAGGCATCCTGTATAAATTGTATTTCATCATCGCAAATTGCTATCTTCATAATAACACTCCTGACATATCCTCCTAGCGCAACACATATTATACATCTTAGCCGTCTTTATCAGATAATGATTTTCAATACAAACACATTATCCACACACGAAAATTGCCACTGTCCTTGTAATTGCTCTACGTAATATATAATACTTTTCACACCTATTCCATGTCCGTTTTTATTAGAAACTGGTATTCCATCTACAAACACCGGACATTTAGTAGTCGCATTTTCCAATTGCAATAAAATATTATTCTCTTTGCTAAAAATCGTAAGCTTTGCCCACTTTTCACCAGTTTCCATATCCTCTAACGAATGCATAGCATTCTCCAACGCATTGGATAAAACGGCACAGAATGCAATTTCTGAAAACGGAAGCCTATCGCAAGAAATATTACACTCTAATGCAAATCCCTTATTGACGTATCGCATTTGGTAAAGAGAGAGAATGGAATTTAACATCTCATTGTTACTATATGTAGAAACAATGGTATCTTCATATACATCACCAATTTCTGTAATATACTCCTTCGCCTTATCTACATTATCATTTTGAAGCAACGTCATAATCGTATTTAAATGATGGCGTGTATCATGACGCAATATAGACATAATTTTTTTATTTTCTTTTACAGACTCAATTTCATTGTTTATCGATAACAATTGCATCTCCATTAATGCTCCATACTGTTTCATCTCCTGTTTTTTTTCATATTCCTTAAAATATATTAATAAAAAAACAAAATACGCAATGCAAAAAGCAAATCCCATAAATTCTACAATTGCTTTATTTCCTGAGTACAACAACCCTGTAAATTTTGTGGATGCATAATCAAAAATATAATATACAAATGGAAATACACTTATAATACAAAGCTCCCGTTTATCCTTTGTGAAAATTAATGCTGTTGTATGACACACAAACCTACACAAAAAGCAGAAAGTCGCTATTGTAATCACTATCCTTGCAAAATAATAGCACCACTCTAGATCTGTCACATATAAAACAAGCAATCCGCCCCAATTACTAATCTGGCAGCAAAGATACGCCGAACAGACCGCTATACTTGCGGAAATCACAGAAAATTTGTAGTAACGAACCAAAAATATTACCAATGGCAAATGAACAAGCAAAGGATATATCATTGGATAAATGCGATCGGAGAAATCCGCACCAAAAATCACATTGCTCAGAACAAATAATAAACACTCACAAAGAGAAAATATGAGTAATATTCCGACATTTTTGCGATTTGGTTTTACTCCTAACAAAAAAGCAGAGATGAATATACCAAATAACAACGTGGTCGTATTATGTATTGTAAATAAAATATGAACCAGCATTCCCTCATCTCCTCACACTAAACCTCACTATTGTAAGTATAATTTTTTTTGATAAAAAATACAATATACATCCAAAACCATTCACTCCACATATTTACACTTCACGCTCTATTTTTGCTATTCACACTAAACGCATTATCTTCTCACCTGAAATGATATAATACCGATATGAATTCACTTACCATTAACGGTGGATTTGTGAGGCAACTTGTACGCGAAGCGTACAATATATAATTACCATACACTATTACAACAAAGGAGGACATTGTATGAAAAAAATCAAATCTATATTTTTATTAATGGTAACGGCCATTGTTATGAGCGTAAGTATCGGTACAAATACCGCTTATGCAGCAACCGGAACACCTATTTCCACTGCAGAGGAATTTCTAGCCATAGCAAACAACCCTGCTGGCAGTTACTACTTGGCAAATGATATCACTTTACCAGCCAACGCAACTCTAGGTGATATAACATTCACCGGAACCCTTGATGGAAACAATCACAAAATCAAAGGATATACATTTACAGGTGCAGATGCTTATTACGACGTTGCAATTTTTCCATCTTGCAAGAATGCAACCTTTAAGAATCTATCCTTAACAAATGTAAACATCAATATAAACTCTGGCGTAAACGGTGCAAAAATTGCTACTTTGGCCGGTTATGCAAAGGATTGTACATTTACCAACATAAAAACTTCTGGTACCATTACCCTAAATGGAGCCGGCGATATGTACTGCAGTTATTATATAGGTGGTATCATCGGTACTGGAATCAATTGTACGCTGAAAAAATGTACCAATTCTATTAATATCAAAGTAAATTGTCCAACCCTTTATTACAGTGCTATCGTATGTGGTATCGGCGATGGTCTCTACCCCTCAATAACCGATTGTACCAACAAAGGATCTATTACCTTGAACGGAACAAGTAATAGTAATGCATATGGTCTTGTTAGCTCGGCAACCAAAGCAACTAACTGTAAGAATTCTGGTAATATTACCGTTACATACACTCCTACATCGGAATCGAGATCCACACCATCTGCAGAAGTAGCTGGTATGTGTTCTACCGTAGAAAAAGCAGTTTCTTGTTACAACACGGGAGCAATCAAATTGACATGTAATAATAGTGCTCCAACGGTAACCTATGTAGCTGGTTTAATATGTAAGGCAACCTCTGTTAAAGCAAATATCACCAAATGTTCTAACAAAGGTAAGGTTACTTTTTCAGGTGTCGGCAGAGATCTATATGTAGGAGGTGTTGTCGGTGATTGTGCTAAAATAACCCAATGCTATAACACAGGTAAGGTAAGCGCTACCAACACCAGTTCATACGGTAATTCTATCGGCGGACTTACAGGAAGACAGGTTGCAACAATGAAGAATTGTTATAATACAGGTGCGATCACCCTAAAAGGTGAAGGTAATGTCGGCGGCTTAACAGGAGTTGAAGACTGTATCGGTGATACCGTCACCTGTTGCTACAGCACCGGCAAAGTAACCGGCAAAAAAGGTGCCAACAAAGGCTTATTAGTTGGTTCCTGCGTAGGTGCTCAATGGAAAGCAAAACGTAATGTTTACAACAACTACTATACGGGTTCCGGCAAGCCTTATGGAACATCTACTGTCACTTGGCATGAATGGGTTGCAAAGGCAACCAAGGTTTCCTCTATCACAGCCAGCAATTGTCCAAAGCTGTCTTCAAAATATTGGACCTATTCTGCCAAGAAGAAGCGGTTAATCCTAAAGAGCAATAAAGAAAAGTAATACTTATTTTCTAACAAAAGCGGAAGCACGCAAGTGCTTCCGCAAAATTATTTTTTCTAGTATTTCATTCTATCAAAACAAATGATACGACTGTACACTTCCCAGCATATGTTTACCTCGCAAAAAGCCGTACACAAATACTTGCATACGGCTGTCATTTCATCATTTATTCAATTACTCCTCCACAATCTCCGCAGCTACATGCTGAATAAGAGGGGTATTCTCATCAATTGGTAATATCTCATATCCATCTCGTTTTAACGTATCAATCAACAACTGCAATGACTCCACAGTTGCATGAGTTGTCTGTAAGTCATGCATCAACACGATAGAGTCTTCGTTTTTTGACACATCATTCATAATATTGTTCACCAGTTGTTCCGGACTGAGTCCATTTGTTACCGCATCACCACTTAATGAATTCCAATCATAATAATCAATTTCATTCTCGTTCAAATAATCAATGTATTCCTGAATTGGCAAGGCACATACGTTATTCGAGCTTCCTCCCGGAAAACGGAAGATGGTACTCTTTGTTCCGGTTACATTATAAATCAAATTATTCAACTTAGTTAATTCCTCTGCAAAGGACTCCTTCGAAGCATAGAAATCCTGATACACATGGGAATAAGAATGCATTCCAATGGTATGTCCCTCATCCACAATTCTCTTATAATAAGTATAGAATTCTTCATCTCTGCCAATCACAAAGAAGGTTGCCTTTACGTTATTTGCCTTCAACACATCTAAAATCTGACCTGTATAAATAGACGGTCCATCATCAAAGGTAAGATAAACACGCCTTCCATTGGAATTGGTAGTCGAATTATCCTGTAATTCTTCTGTCGCATCTGAGCTTTCTGTCGTTTCGCTCCCTTCAGAGGACATTCCCTCTGCCTGCACCTCATTCATACCTTTTCCGTCTGCCGGTTCCACCTGTGCGCTACTTAAAACCGCCTCAGAGGAATCCACAAACACTCCGCTTTTCGCATTCGGATTATCAAACAATGCATCTCTACTAGATTGAAGCGTAAGATAATCCTTACCCTCCTCACTCAATGCATACTCTAACTTCTTTTCAAGCTGTCCAACCTTATAGAAGAGAAACAAGCTTGTGAAAATCGGTAAGATTGTCATGAACAAAAATCCATATACAATTATCTTTTTATAGAAGTCAATTCGCTTTCTCTGAGCCAATTGAGCTCTTGTTATTTTCGCCATTTCTACACCTATTTTCTAATTTTTATATATAGTATTTCCTTTAGGTCTGCTTATTATAAATAAAGTTTTTTTTTTCGTCAAGTAACGCTTTTTCAATACTTTGCGCATTTTTTTGCTTTTTGAATACAATAAAATATAAACAAAAAGGATGTGAAAAAATTGCCAACACCAATACTAGAATTTTTTAATGTAAATTTTATTTATCATACAATATCTTGTGAAACACTTTCCCTAAAAAACATTTCATTTAAACTCAACAAGGGTGAATTTATTTCATTCGTCGGTCCCAGTGGTTGTGGCAAAACTACACTGCTTAATATGATTGCAGGATTGGCACCTGCTACCACTGGAGATATACAAATCAATGGTATTCCAATTACGGAATCCAACACCAACATCGGTTATATGCTCCAAAAGGACCACCTGTTAGAATGGCGCACCATTTATAAAAACCTAACTCTCGGACTAGAAATTCAACACAAGCTGGATAAAATGCATATCGAAATTATCGATGACCTGTTAAAGACGTATGGTCTATGGGATTTCCGCAATTCCTATCCGAGACAGTTGTCCGGAGGAATGCGTCAGCGTGCCGCACTGATTCGCACCTTGGCTCTATCTCCTGAGATCCTTTTGTTAGACGAACCATTTAGTGCATTGGACTATCAAACCCGACTAAATGTTTCCAATGACATCGGTTCCATCATCAAGGAAAAAGAAATTAGCACATTATTGGTAACCCATGACTTAGGAGAAGCCATTTCAATGTCCGACAAAGTCATCGTCCTCTCCAAACGACCTGGCACGATTAAAGCGATTATTCCGCTTCACTTTGAAGAAAAAAAACTCACGCCAAAAACCAAACGTAACACACCAGAATTCACAAAGTATTACAATAAAATATGGGAGGAGGTTCACGATGAAAATGAAGACTTTGAATAATGACACCATTTCAGAAAGACAACTGGAATATGTCCGAAAAATTAAAACAGATCAAATGCGAATTCGCGCATTACAGCTTTTCATTTTGATTGCATTTCTTGTTTTATGGGAGATTGCTGCCGACAAAGATTGGATTAACGCATTTATTTTTTGCTCACCCTCTAAATTATATGAAACCTTTTTGTCGATGATGCAGGACGGTTCCTTACTCCACCACATTAGCATAACTCTATATGAAACGCTAATCGGCTTTACCATCGTAATTTTAGGAAGCCTGTTGATTGCGATTCTATTCTGGTGGAACGAAACGTTATCAAAGGTGTTAGAGCCTTACCTTGTTATGCTAAATGCTCTACCAAAATCCGCTTTGGCTCCTGTTTTAATTGTATGGCTTGGTGCCAACCAAACCACGATTATCGTCTGCGCCTGCTCTGTAGCAATCTTTGGCAGTATTTTAAACATTTACACCGGCTTTACGAACATCGACAATGACAAACTGAAGCTCATTTCCACCTTAAAAGGTACACGTTTACAAGCACTTCGCTTAGTGGTCCTTCCAAGCAATGTGCCAAACATCATCAGCATTATGAAGGTAAATATCGGTTTATGTCTGGTTGGCGTCGTTATCGGTGAATTCCTTGCAGCAAAAGAAGGTCTGGGCTACCTTATTATATATGGTTCCCAAACCTTCAAGATGAGCAACGTATTGCTTTCGATACTGATTCTGTGTGGAATCGCAATGCTTTTATATTTTGTTCTACAACACATCGAAAAGAAGCTGTCTGAGTACTTTTAACCAATCAAACATCCGCTAAAACCATTATAAACCAGTGCCTACTCAACAATATCGATTACGGCAACAGGGCATGCAGAACGCGCTGACTCCGCAGAAGCAAAATTACGATCAGTCAACTGTCCATTCGCCTCAGCTACGCCGTCCTCATCAAATGTAAACACCTCCGGACATGTACTAACGCACAGACCACAACTAATACAACCGTCTTTATTTACTATTGCTTTCATATATACCTCCAATACCTCTCAATTGAGAAATCCTTTTATAGCAAAAACCGTCACACTTCTTATGTGACGGTTTTGTATTAAAGTTAGTATATCGCTTTTTGTAATATTTATTCATTTAATTAGCATAAAATGCTCGTACAAATCTCCGCAAAGCATCATAATCCGATACTGCTCCCATTTCTGTCGCCGAATGCATTGACAAGATTGGCATACCGATATCTGCACACGGAAACGGTAAATATGCATTGACAATCGGACCAAGCGTGCTTCCTCCTGCAATTCCTGTCTTGTTAATCGCAATTGTATAAGGAATATTCCCCTGCTCACAAAGTGCTTTCACAATTGCAGCACTCTCCGCTGTCGTTCCATACTTCTGTCCAACACTACGCTTTAAAGAGAATCCCTGACCTAAATATGCCTTATTATTGATGTCGCTTTTCTCTTCATAATTAGGATGGTTTGCATGCGCGACATCTACGGATAACAGAAAACTCTTCTTTGCAGAATCTAGCAAAAATGTCTCTGATAAATGAAGGGCACAGCCAATTTTCTCCAAAACCATATTAAAGAGCATGCTATCCGCTCCCTGCTTAGAACGACTTCCAACCTCCTCATTATCAAACACGATCATCATATCAATCGTATTATCCGGAACCGGAGCACCCATTGTGATTCCATCTAACAATGCAGCAACTGACGACAGATTATCCAATTTAGCTGCTACAAGCATCGACTGATCCAACCCACAAACAGTAGGTTTTTCCATATTATATAAGTATAAATCATAGTCCAATATATCTTTTTCTTCTATTCCTATAGAATCTGATATATACTTTGACAACTCCACCTGCTCTTCTAGTGCCACAATCGGTACTAATTCCTTTGCCTTATCAAGTTCACCTTTTTTGTTCAAATCTCGGTCCATATGAATCGCCAAACTCGGAATGATACATAGAGGTTCCTCACTTTTATATAAATATACACGAGGAGAAAATGCATCCTCCCCCTTTACGATTACTCTTCCCGCTATGCCTAAAGGACGATCAAACCATGACTTTTGGTTCATTCCACCATATAACTCAACATTTAGCTTTGTAACAAACTTACCTTTTATAAGAGGATTCGGCTTAATTTGAAAACATGGATAATCGCTATGCGCCATTGCAATTCGAAACGACGGCGTATCCTTTATCTTCTCACCAATACGGAACGCCATTGCATTGGTTCCATACAAGTTTACATAATAACCTTTTCCTTCTTCTAAAACAAACTCCTCATCTAAGTTAAGCTCAGTAAAACCTTGTTCATCCACCAACACACCTTTCATATAATCTATTACGTGTGCCGCTGTCACACCATACTCCAACAACTCTTTTAACTGTTCCATACATCTACCCTCTTTTTCTATAGAATCCATATCCGCTACTTCTAGATCTTTCTTACTATTATAACCGGCTTTACAAAAGTATATAAATCAAAGAAATACATATACTCTCCCATTATACATCTTTCTTTTGAAAAAAACATAATTTTATCACGTTTTCGTTCCAAAAATATTCACACACCTTAGCCCCTTTCAGCTTGCAGTTCTCGCAACAGAATGTTACACTCATTTCTATAAGAAATATACTTTATCTTTTGACGAAAGGGCAAAACATTATGCAACTAATCCAAATTTTAGATATCAAACCATTTATGCAATTACTATTTCAAACAGAAGCACTAGACCATTACCAATTGGCTTCTGCCACCATTCAAAGTGACATTCAATATATCTTAGATGGACACCTTAATTCTTCCTTTTTCTCAGACGAGGAATTCAACTCTTTGCAACTGGCCAATTGCGAATATCTTCCATGGCGTATAGCAAAAGACAAAATTTTTCAAATTATTAAAGGAAAGAAAACTCCTACACTGTTAAAAATCGTTTTACATCCCAATGAGACAATTATAGAAGAATTACTAAGCAGCACAAATTCATCACTTAATTCAAACGATATTTACAGTGTTTCTGTAAACATTTCCTTCCAAGAACAGAAATTAAATGTGACTGTCGGAATTTCATACAAAATTTTCACAATGGACAAGGAATTCGAGATGGATTTCACATCTCATTTAATCACACTTTTCAAATCCAACAACATTACTTGTGCGTGATTTTTTGTCATATCGCACTTCTTTTTCTCAAAAACCTTTGATTTTACTAGCTATTTTAAAATCCACAAAAAAGTGATTATCTTTTCTACAATATGTGACACATCTTTCTTTGTTAGCACTCTCTTTCAATGAGTGCTAATTTTTTCTTGACTTTTCCATTTTACTGTACTATGATATTTCTTGTACGATATGAAAGCATCATTTCTTGCATATCTTTACATTTGTCAATAATATATCATTTTATAAAAAGGAGATGTTTCTATGAGAAAGAAAAAAGGAAGTTTATCAATTAATAGTGATAACATATTTCCTATTATCAAGAAATGGTTATATTCTGACCATGACATTTTTATCCGCGAGGTTGTTTCGAACGCCTGCGATGCAGTGACAAAGCTTCGTAAACTTGCTCTAATCGGAGAATATGAAGAGGCAGAGGATACCCAATACCGTATCGACGTAATTGCAAGTGCCAAGGATAAGACACTTACTTTCATTGATAATGGTATCGGTATGACAGCCAATGAGGTAAATGAATACATTAATCAGATTGCATTCTCCGGCGCATCCGCTTTCCTTGAGAAATACAAGGATAAAGCAACCGATGACCAAATCATTGGTCATTTCGGTCTCGGTTTCTACTCTACTTTTATGGTGGCCGACAAAGTTACCATCAACACCCTATCCTATCAGGAAGATGCAGAACCAGTATTTTGGGAATGCGACGGTGGAACAGAATTTACCATGTCAACTGGTGACCGCGATGTACACGGAACAGAGATTACATTATATCTGAATGAAGATAGCTATGAATTTGCTAACGAATATCGAGTAAAGGAAGTATTAGAAAAGTATTGTTCCTTTATGCCAGAGGAAATCTACTTTACCAATGCAGACACCGCAAAGGAAGCAACAAAAGACGTTGTAGATACCGAAACCGTGGAAGAAACAGCGGATGCTTCAGATGAAAATAACGATTTTGCAGAAGAAAACGACACAAAAACCGAAGCAAAAGAAACACCAATTAACGAAACAACGCCATTATGGACAAAACATCCTAATGATTGTACTGAGGAAGAATACAAAGAATTCTATCGAAAAGTATTCTTAGACTTCAAGGAGCCTTTGTTCTGGATACATTTAAATATGGATTACCCATTTAACCTGAAGGGTATTCTATACTTCCCAAAATTCAATTCAGAATACGATACATTAGAAGGTACCATTAAGCTTTATAACAATCAGGTATTTATTGCAGACAACATCAAAGAAGTCATTCCAGAATTCCTACTGTTATTAAAAGGTGTAATCGATTGTCCAGACCTTCCTTTAAACGTATCACGAAGCGCATTACAAAATGATGGCTTTGTTAAGAAAATTTCCGACTATATTACGAAGAAAGTTGCAGACAAGCTTTCTGGTATGTTCAAGACGGAGCGCGAAGCTTATGAAAGCTACTGGGATGATTTAAGTCCATTTATCAAATTTGGCTGCTTAAAGGATGAAAAATTCAACGATAAGATGATGAATTACATTCTCTACAAAAACCTAGAAGGCAAATTTGTAACCTTAGAGGAATACCTAGAGGCTGGCAAAGAAACCTATGAAAATACAGTATTCTATACTGACAACGAGAAAGTTCAGTCTCAATACATCAATATGTTTAAGGAGCAGGGAATTGATGCAGTCGTATTGACCCACAACATTGATACTCCATTTATAACACATCAAGAACAAAAGCACGAAGGTGTGAAATTTACTCGTATTGATTCAGACATAACCAATACCTTCAAGGAAGAGGTTTCAGAAGAAGAATTGAAGGATAGCACAGACAAGCTAACAGAAATATTCCGTAAAGCATTGAACAAAGAAACTCTAAATGTTAAGGTTGAAAAGCTGAAAAACACAGATATCTCTTCTATGATTACACTTCCAGAAGAGACAAGAAGAATGCAGGATATGATGAAAATGTATAGTATGATGGGTAATATGGATCCTTCTATGTTTGGCGCAGAGGGACAAACCCTTGTATTAAATGCAAATAATAACCTGGTACAGTATATTCTTGATAACCCAGAGGGTGAAAATACCGGACTTGTATGTGAACAGCTATACGACCTTGCACTTCTTGCACATGCACCATTAGAAGCAGAGGCAATGACAGCATTTATTACAAGAAGCAATCAAATCCTTAGCTTAATGACCAAATAGATTGTTTGCCAGATAAGCATTCTTATATTGTAACAAAATTATATAGCACAACAACTTAGTATCCCCATAGTTTTATTTATATAACTATGGGGATTTCTTTATCATTTCATCACATTTACCAAATCGTAATCTTTTTAACTTGGACTATATCGGCTTTATCCATCATATCTCTATCACTTGAAACTGCCCTAACATTCGTTCAATATTCATAATTCCATAACCATACACAGGACTGGGGTATTTAACCTCTTGTTCACGCTCTGCACTCTTTAAAAAGAGATTTTTGACCTGTGTGGCATACAACTCACCAATTTCTACGTTTTCTCTATTCCATTGAAAGAACATCGCATACATTCCAGCAGCGTGTGCCGCTGCCACAGAGGTTCCGGTTTTGGTGACAAAATTTTGTCTAAGCCCAGGACCTGTTACTGCAACTCCAGGTGCAACCATATCCGGCTTTATAATAGCGCCATCCTCTACACCTCTACTGGCATTTGCATAAATGCTACCATTCAAATGATTATACGCAGTCATCGTAGTTACTAGCTTAGCATTGCCCGGAACCGTAATCGTATTTTCTGGATTTGCACGTAAAAAATAGGTATCTTTCTGTAAAAATTGCCGCAAAGGCATCCAAATATTATATCTTCTCTCTTTCCCCATATCCGCATAGACTAACAAGCGCCATAATCCAGCCGTGGGATTGGTGATACGAATAAACACCAATTCATCGCCGGAATAGGTTTCAATCAACTGATATGCCACATACACTGTAGAATCTGATAATGCCAACCGCACAACCTCCTCTTGACCAAAGCGTGGTGGAATTCGTTCAACGCGCTCTCCTCTCGGAGTAACAAAACCAATTCCAAAGGTTGTTGGAGCCATCCCCCAAAATTCTAGCACTAGCGTATTTTCTCCCTCTGCCACATTGAATTCTACTTCCTCATACATATTGTCCTCTGGGATATTCCCAGCATAATGCAATCGTTCGCTTCCCTCATTTCCTGCTGGAACACTCACCATAATCCCTGGATTTTCTAAAATTTCATCTAAATAGCGCTCCAAAAAAGTAGTACCAAGATGTCCACCATTACTACTACCCACACCAATCAAAATCGAAATTGGCATATCACGCATATCTGCATATCGCAACAAATATTCTATTGCATAGATAATATCTGTTTCCTGATAAGCCGGCACACTTTCCGGCACCCCAAAATATTCTCGAAGATAAGGCTTTGCTTCCTTTAACTTAACGACTGCAATTTCTGCTCCACTGGCAATACCATAAAAATCCGCCTCCCTATTCTCTCCACCTGCTGCAATACCCGTCATAAAGGTTCCATGTCCATTTTCATCTCTTGTCGGAACGATTTCATATGGGTTATCTAGCTTTAGTGCCTCATCTATTTCACTTTTAGAAAATGCGGTTCCATAAAATGGAAGTGGTATATCACTATCATTACTTAATTCAATTCGATCATCCTTTTCAACACCATTTCCATCACTATTTCCAAACCCACGAATTGTTTGGTCCCAAATCACACGAATCCTGGAACTTCCATCCGCATTACGAAACAATGCATTTGTGTAGTCAATACCTGTATCCACCACCGCAACTATCACATTTCTTCCATCAATGTTATTATCTGCTCTATTTCTTACTTGTGTGACTCCTATCGCCTCCATATTAGACGAATCCATCAGACCAAACAGCTTAGGAATAAAGGAATAGGGTGTTCTTTCCAAATTTGTCAGATAATCCTCAGGCTTTTTCATATGAAGAACTGCTATTTTCTCTATAATCGCATTGATACACCCTCCTTGATAAATATCCTCCCCACCTTCTTGTTCATCAAAAAAATTAATCATATAGTCCGCATATGCATCACTGTATATCATCTCTTCACAATTCATATACGCTCCCAAAATACTTGCTAATTTAATATATATGAAAAAAACGGTAGAAAATAACTTCTACCGTTTCCCTGTTAATATTTCTTAACTTGTACCTTGCTGCCAATTCCCTTTTTCTTCAACAGCTTTTTATAAGTGTCCACTTTCTTTTTCGGAACCTTAATTGTCGCCTTGGAATGTATTCCTTTAAAGGCTTTCGCACCAATTTTTTTATCTGTCAGTTTAGAGGTTTTAATCGTTATTGTCTTAAGATTCTTACATTTACCAAACGCCTGCTTTCCAATCAAAGTTACCTTAGCTGGTATTATGATTGCTTTTAATTTGGTACAGTTATAAAACGCCTTATCTGCTATTGTAGTCACATTGTTTCCAAGAGTTACAGTTTTCAACTTAGCACAACCCAAAAATGCATTTTTGCCAATGTAAGTAACATTTTTTCCTATACTAACTTTCGTTATATTCTTGTTACTGCGAAATGCATCGTCAGCAATGGAAGTTACCTTATAGATTTTTTCATCCACCGTGACTGTATCTGGTATCTTAACCTCGCCAACACACTGGCTTCCATCCGTTATCTCAATCGTAATCGCTGCACCATTTTCTACTAACCTGTAACCTGCCTTATTGCTTAATTTCGTTTCAGATGGTGTCTGAGGGGATTCTTCTGTTTCAATTCCACTGCCTGGATTTGCCGTTTGCTCTTCACTCGTCCCTTTATTTGCCGTTTGCTCTTCACTTGTTCCTGTATTGGTTACATCCTTCGCTTTCACATCCACAGTACAAACAGCTTTCACTCCTGTACCATCCTTGGCAATGCACTTTATCTCTACATCTTCTCCAACTGCAACGGCTGTCAGAATACCCTTTGCATCTACTGTGACAACCTCTTCGTTGGATGATGTCCAATAGACTCCTTTTGTTTTATAGACCTCAGGATTAGTAGTTGCCTGCATCTGCAAGGTCTGACCCTCCACTAATTGAACCTCGTCCTGTCCTAAGGCAATTGAAATCATTTTCTCTATTACCGACACGGAACACGTAGCTGTAATCATTTCATCATCAGCGGAACGGGCTGTAATGGTTGCTGTTCCATATCCAATTAGTGTTACCTTTCCATTCTCATCTACTGTTGCAACGGATGCATCACTTGTACTCCAAATGATATCCTGAACCGAAGCATTTTCCGGACTTACTGTCGCATTTAGCTGTAATGTAGCATTATTAAATAGCGTTACTTGTGTTTTGTTCAGTTCTATATCTGTGACAGGTATCTTATCTTCTGTATATGCCTTAATGCGACAATTATAATTCAAGTTTTTCCCAATATCTGCCCACGTAGCGCCATCCGTACTCAAAAAGCTCTGTCCTGCTTTGGCTACAGATGTATTCGTGCACCAAGTATCTACGTCTTTTGTTGGATAACTACAATCAATTGCTATCTCCGGTAACCCACCATCCAGTGTCTCCTGTTTAATAACAACCGAAAAGGTATCCCCCCGCTCTAAAACAACCTGCTGATCTAATTTTACAGTATGCAATCCCGCATAAGACTGGTTTGCCGTCTGCTCTGCTACAAGTGTTCCGCTTGATGGGTTGGTTGATGATGGGTTTTTATATACCAGCACCTTACAATTGTAGTTAGATTGATCAGTATAGAAACCTACCGCCTTTAAGCATTCATCCTGTTGAGCAGTGTAAATATTGGCTTCGTAAGAATAAATGTCATAATATCCACTTACCGCACCACCATCATACTGATAATTGTTGTCATAGTTGTCTGCCAACCCATAATCATAGAAAAATGCATTAGAACTAAGTAATGATGTATCCTCATAAGAAATCCAAAAATATCCATCCTTACTCCAACTACTTCCCCAACTGTTCTTACAGTACCAAGCACCTGGATTGGTAGGTTTTTCTATCCCAAAATTGTCTACCGCATATTCATCATCCCATCCAACAATCGTAATACCGTGATTGGTACTTCCTATGTATTTTGTAGAATATACCGTGCATCGCTCATCCTCTCCGGTTCCATAATATGTACTATCATCATAATAAGACGTTGCACACGCACCATACTGCTTAATCAATTGTTTTACAACATCCATATCAGACATGGATACCCAATAGGAATTTTCCAAATGCACCACATCCATACTGTATGCCAATGAATCCTCTAGTGCTGTTGTTCTATCCGCAACTACAGTTTCATAAGCAGCATCTGTTTCATTTACCAAACCATACCAGTTAGAAACACGGTACGTAGCCAATTGCTGATTACCTCCCGAATCCAGATAGTCATCCGGATTGGATGCTGACAAATTAAAGGAATCTCCCTCTGTTCCCTTTAACGGGTCTGTTACAGAATGGGTCAAGAAATATGCCAATTGCCATTCCGAAAAATTCACCTCAGCATTTTCTCCTAACAGTTGCTCTTTGAAAATACTCGCTTCTGACGCAGCAACAAATGAAAACGCCCAACAGGTACCATAACTTTCTTGATTCTTAACGGATGTAATATAGGGAGAAATATACTTGGTTTCCAAACTACTTCTCTGGCGTGGAATTCCTGTATTTTCTACAGGTTCAATATCCAAATTTTCATTCTTATAGCTAAGTGGAGGACGCGCTTCGGCTTCTGTATAAGTAGTTGCAATGGCAACATTCGAACTTGTCCACATCATAACGATTGCCAACAACGTTACTAATATTTTTTTCACTCTACGCACCTCCTCTTATCATTTGTTCCTATACAATTAATTTCACTTAAAATAAAAACACCATCTTACTTATCACAAATCTCTTCTTTAGTATATCGGTCAACAATATGTTTTTGCTTACGCATCCTTCAAAAACGCCTTGTATGACTTATAGGCTTCATACACATCTGCCTTACTTGTAATCTCCCAAGGTGCATGCATATTAAGCACTGCCACACCGCTGTCAATTACATTCATTCCATATAAAGACAAGATATAAGCAATGGTTCCACCACCACCAATGTCTACTTTTCCAAGCTCTGCTGTTTGGAATGCTACCTTGTTGTCATCCATAATCTTTCTTAGTTTTCCAATATACTCTGCATTCGCATCGTTGGAACCAGATTTTCCTCTCGCACCGGTAAATTTATTAAAGACTACACCACGTCCAAAATAAGCTGCGTTTTTCTTCTCAAACGCACTAGCAAAATTCGGGTCAAATGCTGCCGACACATCAGAGGAAAGCATATAAGAATTCGCCAACGCTCTCTTTAGCTTCAGCTCATTGTAATCACCCATATTCTCCAACAATTCTGACACAGTATTTTCAAAGAACTTCGACTGCATTCCAGTCGCACCAACGGAACCAATCTCTTCTTTATCTACCAATAGACAACAAGCAGTACGTGAAACCTCTTTCATATCAAACATCGCCACTGCGGATGTGTATGCACAGACACGGTCATCCTGTCCATAACCCATAATCATAGACTCATCCAAGCCGGCATTTCTTGCTTTTCCGGCTGGAACAATCTCCAACTCTGCTGAAAGGAAATCCTCCTCTTCCATATCATATTTCTTTTTGAGAATAGAAAGCACCATTTTCTTAACCGGTTCTTTTTCTTCCTTTGCGAGCGGGCGACTACCAATCAAAATATCTAGCTGCTCACCTTCTACTACTTTATTGGCTTTTTTCTCCATCTGCTCCCCGGCCAAATGAATCAACAAATCTGTAACACAAAAGATAGGATCCTTTTCATCCTCACCAATCACAACATCAATCACTTCACCATTTTTCTTGGCTACCACACCGTGAATTGCAAGAGGTAATGTTACCCATTGATACTTCTTAATTCCACCATAGTAGTGTGTATCTAAATATGCAAGGTCTGTATCCTCATATAACGGATTCTGTTTCACATCCATTCTCGGAGAGTCAATATGCGCTCCTAAAATATTCATACCATTTATCAAAGGCTCAGAACCAATATGGAATAATGCTATCGCCTTTTTCATATTCACAGCATATACCTTATCACCAGCTTTTAGCTTCTTACCCGATACCTTCACCTCTTCAAAGTCGACATATCCTGCTTCCTTCGCAAGCTCAACAATATAACGGACACACTCTCGCTCCGTCTTACCATGATCTAAAAACTTACGATATTCCTTACACAGCTTCTCTAACTCTTTTATCTCTTTTTTATCATATTCCTTCCACACATTTTTACGTTCCATTTCTACCCCTGCACAACCCTTGTTATGCTTTTTCCTTTCTCAATGATTCATTTAGCTAATTGTGAAACCATACAAAACGTATGTTATATTATACAGTACATTATACTTTCACAATTCCCTATATCTTATATAAGAAAAAGAAGAACAAGGTCGTTCTTCTATTTCCACTTATTTCTATTATATAATTTTTGTCAAAATCCGCAAGAAGTATTCATCCGAATATATCCGAATAAATGTTACATTTCTATCAATTACGCTTCTTCCTGCTCAAGCGCAAGCGCACCTCTCATCTCCAAAATCGGACCGCCAGTTCCTTCGATATAAGCACCTGTTATTGTAACACGACCAATATTGTCATCTCTCGGAATCTGATACATAATATCTAACATAAATTCCTCAATAATAGCACGTAACGCGCGGGCACCCGTTTTCTTTTCCAACGCTCTCTTGGCAATTTCCTGATACGCACTATCATTAAACCGTAAATCCACACCATCTAATGCCAGTAGCTTCTGATACTGCTTCAAAATCGCATTTTTCGGCTCTTTCAAAATCTGTACCATCATATTCTCATCAAGGCTCTCCAAGGTATAGAGCACAGGTAATCTTCCCAAAAATTCTGGTATCATTCCAAACTCTCTCAAATCTTCTACCGTCACCTTTTGTAACAGATTTTTATCCTCATCATATTTGTCCTTCAAATCAGCACGGAAACCAATTGAGGATTGCTTGTTCAAACGAGCTTTAATGATATCCTCGATATCAGGGAATGCTCCACCACAAATGAATAAAATATTTCTTGTGTTAATTGTGGTAAGTGGTGTCATCGCATTTTTGCTTCCTGAACCAACTGGAACTTCAACGTCCGCCCCTTCAAGAAGCTTTAATAAGCCCTGCTGAACAGCCTCTCCACTGACATCTCTGGAATTGGTATTACGTTTCTTTGCAATCTTATCAATCTCATCAATAAATACAATTCCTCTTTCTGCCTTCTCTACGTCATTATCGGCTGCAGCCAACAACTTAGACAAAACACTTTCCACATCATCACCAATATAACCAGCCTCTGTCAAGGTAGTCGCATCCGTGATTGCAAGAGGAACATTCAATATTCTGGCAATTGTCTTAACCAAATAGGTCTTACCAGAACCAGTTGGACCAACCATAAGCATATTGGATTTCTCAATCTCAATATCATCCATATGGTCTGTAAGTACACGCTTATAGTGATTGTAAACCGCAACAGAAATCACCTTCTTGGCATGCTCCTGACCAATTACAAAATCATCTAATTGCGCTTTCATCTCATGCGGAGCCGGTATCGTGCTCAACGTCAACTCAGGCTCTTCCTTTTTCTTTTCCTTTGGTTTCTTTTTCTTAACCTTCTGCGATCTTGGAATATCATCCACCGGCATAAACTGATTCATACTCATATTAGGCATATTGGACATATCCATAAACTGCATTCCACCACCCGAAAAGCTATCAAAGGTTTTCTGCATACAATCCTGACAAATATTAATATTACTAGGCATATAAATTAGCTTGCCCACCTTAGACTCCGGACGCCTACAAAGATAACAATACTTTTCGTATTCATCCTCTTTATCTGTCTTTTCTTTCTTCTCACTATTTAATTGGCTATCTGAAGTTTCTTTCACTTCATCCTCTAACACTTCTTCCCTAAAATCTAAATCGTCTGTCATCTTTTCCTCCGTCTTATCCAAACTATATTACACCTATTATATTATGCATTAAGTATAACAAATCTTTCCCTAAAATACTATTGTATATTTTAGGTATAAAAAAGTGACAAATAAAACGCCTTCGTTCTATTTGCCGCTTCATACCAATTATAGTTCAACAATTGTTACAGTGGAATACTTACATATCCTGCCTTAATCATATCCATGGATTATTATTATCCTCGACTTGGCATCATTGCGATTATACGTCCTGCAAAGTCATTAAAATTCTGAGTCTGTAAAATGACCTTTCCCGGTCCAACCAGCTTAGTAAGGAATAAACCTTCTCCGCCAAACATAATATTTCCAAGACCTTTTACCGTCTCAACTTCATATCTCACCGTTCGTTCAAATGCAACCACATTACCAGTGTCTACCTTAATCACCTCACCTGGAGCTAACTCTCTCACTACCTGGTCACCATCAACTTCCAAAAATGCGTAACCATTTCCACTGATGTTTTGTAGAATAAACCCTTCACCACCAAACAAACCGGAGCTAAACTTCTTCGCCAAAGCAACTGATACATCTACTCCATCCTGCGCACAAAGAAAGGCTTTCTTCTGTGCAATTATACCAGGTGTACCTGTCAAATCAATTGCAATTACATCTCCTGGTACAGTAGAGCCAAACGCAATCTTTGCTCCATCTGTTGTGGCTTTGTAGGTCGCCATAAATAATGTCTCACCTGACAACATTCTACCAAGACCCTTCATCAAGCCACCTTTGGTATCCGTCTTCATTTCGATTCCCTCTGTCTGCCAGATCATTCCACCACTTTGAGTATACATAGACTCTCCTTGATTCAATGTAACCTCTACTGCTGGCACTGTTTTTCCTACGATTTCATACTGCATAATCCAAATCCCCTCTCATTTGTATATTATATTAAGTAACTATACACAATAAGCCTCTGTCACTTATAAATATAGCTACCATTTCACTTACATACCTTTTGCTTTTTTTGTGCAAGCTTTCATTGCTTCAATTACAGCACTACGCATTCCTTTTTGCTCTAGCACACGTACCGCCTCAATCGTTGTTCCTCCCGGCGAACATACCATATCTTTTAATTCAGCCGGATGCTTGCCAGTTTCTAATACCATCTTCGCACTTCCAAGCACTGCCTGTGCTGCAAATTCATAAGCCAGTGCTCTTGGCATACCATCTGCCACTGCCGCATCTGCCATCGCCTCAATAAACATAAATACATAAGCTGGTGAGCTACCACTAACTGAAACTACAACATCCATCAAGTGTTCCGAAAGAACCTCGCATTTACCAAATCCCTTCAAAATACTTACCACATAATCCAATTCCTTCTTTGTCACATATTGATTACAGCACGCAGCCGTAATACCTTCGCCAACTAGCGCAGGAGTGTTCGGCATAGTTCGAATAATCTTTACCTGCTTTCCAAATTTTGTCTCTAACCATTCCAAAGACTTACCCGGTGCAATCGTTACAATAATCTGTGAATCCTTCACACAATCCTTAATCTGGGCAATTACACTTTTATAAAACTGAGGTTTCACTGATAAAAAAATGATTTCAGATTTAATTACAACCTCTTTGTTATCCGTTGTAACATGAATTCCTAACTCTTCCTTCACCTTATTCAGACCATCCATAGATAAATCCGAGCCGATTATCTCATTGGCCGGAACTAAATGATTGTTAATAATGCCCTTCATAATTGCATTTGCCATATTTCCACAACCAATAAATCCTATTTCCATATCATTCTCCTCCTCACGTTTTGTCTTCTTCTATAATACACCTCGATTACTACCCTTTTA